>DASSXA010000409.1:0-7569 GCA_035704315.1 Gaiellaceae bacterium | reverse complement strand
CGGGGCTCCCCGAGCCATTGGGGCGGGTCGATCGGCTCGATCGGTGAGATCTGGATCCACCCCGGCCAGAAATCGCGGGCAAACGCCCAGTTGATCGCCTTGTACGGGTAGAACGCGGGGCCGCCCGGGACGATGTCGTGGACGAGGGTCCAGTTCACGACGCTGTAGAGCGAGTGGAAGATCCAGAGGAAGCCGACGGTGCTCAACGCGACCGGCGCAGCCCACGGCAGCAGGACGAGGAAGCGCAAGAGCCACCTGCCGCGGAAGTTCCGCACGAGCGCATGGGCGAGAAAGCCCGCGCACACGAGCACGATCGCCTGCGAGACGACGGTGAAGATGATCGTGTTCTTGAGCGCGCGACGGAACGTCGGGTCGTCCCACGCGTCGAGGTAGTTGCGCAGCCCGACGAACTCTCCGCTCAGCGAGCCCGCGGTTGCGTCAGTGAGGCTCAGGTAGATCGACAGGCCGAGCGGCAGTCCGACGAGCAGGACGATGAACAGGACCGCGGGCGCGATCAGGAGCGGAGCGAGGAAGCGCCGCTCCTCCAGAGTGTCCTGCCAGCGCCGACCGCTCGCAGCAACAGACGCCACAGTCGGACGATCGTAAACGGCAAGCTAAACGGCCGCACCGGCAAAGGAGACGGGCACGCCGGCAAAGCCAGCATGCCCTTTATACGGCATCGCAAGCGATGCCTCAGCGGCACGGCCTCCGACGGTCGGCATCGCAAGCGATGCCTTCGCGCCCGAGTATGGTTATCAACCGGCGTGGCTGAGATCGAGCTCGACCAGCTCACGAAGGTCTACCCGGACGGCACACGCGCCGTGAACGAGCTCGACCTGAGCATCGGAGACGGCGAGTTCGCCGTGCTTGTCGGCCCCTCGGGCTGCGGAAAGACGACGGCGCTGCGCATGGTCGCCGGGCTCGAGGCGATCACCGCGGGCCAGGTTCGTATCGGGGACCGGGTGGTCAACGACCTGCCGCCGAAGAACCGTGACGTCGCGATGGTCTTCCAGAACTACGCGCTCTACCCGCACATGTCCGCGTACAAGAACATGGCCTTCGGTCTCAAGCTCCGGAAGCTCCAGAAGAGCGAGATCGACCGGCGCGTGAAGGACGCGGCCCGCATCCTTGGTCTCGGCGAGGTGCTCAACAAGCGTCCTCGTACCCTTTCGGGCGGCCAACGGCAGCGCGTCGCCATGGGGCGGGCGATCGTCCGTGAGCCGCAGGCGTTCCTGATGGACGAGCCGCTCTCGAACCTCGACGCGAAGCTGCGGGTCGAGATGCGCGCGGAGATCGCCAGAATCCAGCGCGACCTCGGCGTGACGACGATCTACGTCACGCACGACCAGACCGAGGCGCTCACACTAGGCGACCGCGTTGCGGTGATGCGTGACGGCGTGCTGCAGCAGTTCGACGTGCCGCAGAAGCTCTACGACGAGCCCGTGAACCTGTTCGTCGCCGAGTTCATCGGCTCGCCGGCGATGAATCTCGTCGGTGCGGACATCGTCGCCTCGAACGGCCGGCTGGAGGCGCGCTTCGGCCAGCACCGGTTGAAGATCGACGACGAGATCGTCCAGGCGCGCCCGGCCCTTTCCGGCTTCGCAGGCGAGCGGGTGATCCTGGGGGTTCGGCCCGAGGATCTCGAGGACGCCGCGATCTCGGACGGTGTGGCGGACGACCGCAAGATCTCAGCCGTTGTCGACATTCGCGAAGACATGGGCTCCGAGGTGTTCGTTCATTTCGGTGTCGCAGCGCCGCCGGTCCGCGGCCGGGACGTTCAGGCCGCCGTCGGCGCCGAGGCGGTCGAGGCGACCGCCGAGCAGGCGAAGAAACTGGGGAGCCTCTTTGTCGCCCGCCTCGGGCGAGGGACGCGTGCCCGAGAAGGAGACACCATCGAGCTTGCCGTCACCCCCGGGCGCTTGCACTTCTTCGACCGCGAGACGGGCCACGGCATCTACCGGTAGGGCTAATTGAAGACGCCGGCGATCACGCCGATCCCGTTGAAGCCGGCGTGCATCACGATGGACGGGTAGATGCTGTCCGTACGGGCGCGGATGAACGCGAGCGCGACTCCGATGATGAAGAAGATCGGCAGGCCTTCGAGAATCCCGTGGGTGAGCGCGAAGGCGACCGCAGTCACGAGCACGGCTGCGACCTGGCCGAACTGGGCGAGCAGGAAGTAGCCGATTCCGCGGAAGGTGAGCTCCTCGACGATCGGGCCGACGACCGCAACGACGAGCGCGTTCAGAAGGAACGCCGGGGCGCGGTCGGCGTCCCAGCCAGGTGGGTCGAGGCCTTGTGCCTCGCCGGCGTGAAGGACGGGCTCGAGCGCGGCGGCCACGATCAGCATGGCGAAGATCAACAGGACGGCGAGCCCGAGGGCGACGCCCCATGAGCGCGGCCGGCGGAGGGCGAATGTCTCCCGCCGATCCAGCCCCGACCCGATGAGGAGGACGATCCCGAGGATGAGCATGTAGAAGAGAAAGCCGACGATCGCCGCCTCGTAGCGGTAGAGGACGTCGTTCGGCGTGTCCCCGTCGGAGAAGTAGGCGCTGAAGTTCAGGAGTGTGAGCACTCCGATCAGCACCCACCACGCTGTCAGCCGCCGCTGAAGCCGCTTATCTGCCATGCCGTCCCGACTCACGCGTCTCAGGCCACCCACTGCCAGAGTGCCCACTGGACGCAGGCGACGCCGAGCAGAACCGCGCTGATCGAGACGATGGCGGTGTGCACCCGCGGGCGCTCACCGAGCACGGCGAGTGCCAGGAAGATCGGGAAGAGGGCGACGCCGAAGCGAGGCATCGAGTTCAGCGGCCACCGCTCGCCGGGCACGCTGAGCGGGATGAGCAGGCTGAGCGTGGCGTAGAGCCCGTACGGGGCGCCGAACCGCCTCCAGGCGATCACCGTGAGAGCCGCGAACAGCGCGAGGAAGACGAGGTTCTCCAGGTTGATCGTGGCAACCCGCATCGGGTCGGTGTCCTGGACGGGGCTCCAGAAGCGCTCGGTGTGAGAGCCGGACGCGAACTGGCGAATCCCGGCCCAACCCGCGCGGAGGCCGTCCCAGAGCCCTCCGAGCGGCCCGAGCGACGAGAGCTCCCGGCCCCAGTACCGCTCGGCATTCCGGAACTCGAAGGGATCGCCTAAACGCCACCACAGCCACAGCGGGTAGAGCGCGAACACGGCCGGCGCAGCTGCAAGTCGAAGCAGGGCGCCGAGCCTGTTCGGAGCGCGCCAGGCGATGAGCGCCAGCGCTGGAATCAGCGCGATGCCGACCGGCCTCGTGAGCCACGCGAGCCCCGCGGCGAGACCGGCCTCGAGGAAGCGGCTGCGCTCGGCCAGGAGGAAGCTCGCCAGGACGAGGAGGAGGAATAGCGACTCGCTGTACACGGCCTGGAGGAAGAGCGCGAAGGGGAAGATTGCGAGGTAAAGAACGGCTCGGCGCGCACCGGCCGGGCCCAGTCTCGGCTCCGCGAGCTCGTACAGGAGCACGAACGCACCGAGAGCTGCGGTGAGCGAGATGAGGACACCGGCGAGCAGGTAGTGCCCAAACAGGACGCGTCCCAGAGCGCCGGTAAGAAGTGGATAGAGCGGATAGAAGGCAGCCGCCGCCTGTTCGGTCCCGCCGTAGCCGTCGTGTGCAAGGCGAAGGAACCAGACGCTGTCCCAGCGTGCCCAAACATCGACGAGGTAGCCGCTCTCGTGCGTCAGCGCGGGGACATCCCAGCGGTCGGCCCGCGGGTTTCTGTTTGGCTCGAAGACGAGGTAGGCGAACACGACCGCCCCCCAGATCGCCGCTCGGCTCCAGAGAAAAAGGTCGAGGACCGGGCGAACGCGTTGACCGGTCGGCACGACGAGCCGGATCATACGTCCATGGCTGCCAGGCGCTACTTCACTCTCGACGAGGCGAACGAAGCCCTCACCGAGCTTCGCCCGCTCGCCGAGGAGATGGTCGAGCGCCGCAGGCTCCTCGTGCAGGCGCAAATGCTGCGGGCCGAGCTCGGCGGTCAGGTTGCGGGAAACGGTGGGGATCTCACTCCCTCCGATTTCGCAGAGGCGGACGCGGACCTGGAGCAGGCGGCTGGCGCACTCGCACGCGTGATCGAGCGGATCCAGGCCGCGGGCGTGCTCGTGAAGGACCTCGATCGCGGATTGCTCGACTTCCCTTCCCGCCATGAAGGGGAGGACATCCTGCTGTGCTGGCACGTCGGCGAGGAGGAGATCCGCTTCTGGCACGGCGTCGACGAAGGCTTCGCCGGGCGGAAGCCTCTGAGCGACCTCGGATTCGATGCGTGAGCCCCGCCCGGCGAGAAGACGGCATGGCCTCTAGACGGCACCGCAGGCGACGCCTCAGGGCCGGAAACCCATAGACGACGTCGAATAGGCGGCCGTGGAGCCCTGGGTGCGCCTACTGGTCGTGTTCGCGGTGATCGCCGGCGCCGCGATCCTCGCGAAGCTCGTGGACATGCGCATGGCGCGCCGGGAGCTTCCGCCCCAGGCGGCGACGCGTTACCGCGTCCTGCGGCGCAGCCTGATGGGCCTGATCATCTTCGTCGGCGTCCTCTCTGCGCTCCTCGTCATCCCGCAGGTGCGCGCGATTGCCGGCGGCCTCTTGGCATCGACGGCGGTCCTCGGCCTCGTCATCGGCTTCGCCGCACAGCGCACGCTGTCCAACTTCGTCGCCGGCGTGATGATCGGCCTGAGCCAGCCGATCCGGCTCGGCGACCGCATCGCGATCACCGAAGGCGAGGGTGTCGTCGAGGACATCGGGCTTGTCTACACGCGCATCCGTCAGGACGACCGAACGCGGCTCATCGTGCCGAACGACCGATTGGCCTCGGATACCATCAAGAACTCCACCATCGTGAGCCGGGAGCGGTTGGCCGAGATCACGGTCCCCGTCCCACGAGACAAGGATCTGCAGGCCGTGGTCGAGCTGTTGCGCGATGTCGCAGAAAGAACTGAGGTCTCCGTCACCGGGTTGAACGGGGACGCTCTCGTCACGCTTCGCTCGTGGGCTGACGACGAGCAATCGGCAAGGCAGCTCGAGAGCGAGCTCCGCCTCCGCGCGCAGAGCAGGCTGCGCGAGGCGGGCGTTTACTAGTGCCCCGCCCAGTCATACATGCCGGCTTCTGGCCCGCGATCACGCGGCGCCAGGGCCCACCCTCCTCCTCACCAAGGTCTTCAGACCTTGGCTCGTCGGAGTGCGGCTCCTGGCTTGGTGCTCGCGACCCAGAATTCCGGCGGCATGACTGGACGGGACACCGATGAGCCCTCACGAGCGACGCCGCCGGCAACGGGCTCGGCAGCTCGACGCGGAGCAGTACCGCCGCCGCACACGGCGCCAGCGCCGGCGGGCCCGGTCGAAGCAGCGGCGGAACATCGCCGTCGTCGTCGGGCTCCTGCTGCTGATCCTCGCGGCGATCGCTGCGGCGGGGATCACCGGCGCAGCGGCGATCGCCCCGCGCTGCGACCTGAACCGCCTCCGCCCCGTGCAGATCGGCCAGAACTCCTTCGTCTACGCGGCGGACGGATCGCTGCTCGGCTCGATACCGGCCGAGAAGAACCGCCAGCCCGTTCCACTCAATCGGATCAGCAAGTGGATGCGCCTCGCCACGGTTTCCATCGAGGACCGCCGCTTTTACGAGCACGGCGGGGTCGATCTCGAGGGCATCGCCAGGGCGCTCGCGGCGGATGTTCGCGCCGGGAGGGTCGTCGAGGGTGGCTCGACGATCACACAGCAGCTCGTTCGCAACCTGTACATCAGCCGCGAGGTCACGTTCGAGCGCAAGCTGATCGAGGCCTGCCTCGCCGTGAGGCTCAACAACCGGCGCTCGAAGCAGTGGATCCTCTCGAGCTACCTGAACACCGTCTACTACGGGAACCACGCCTACGGCGTCCAGGCCGCGTCGCAGACGTACTTCTCCAAGCCGGCATGGAGGCTCACTCTCGGCCAGGCGGCGCTGCTCGCCGGCCTGACGCAGGCCCCGTCCGACTACGACCCATTGAACAAGCCCGAGTCGGCCTTACGCCGCCGGAATCTCGTGCTTCAGTCGATGCTCGAGAACGGCGACATCACCGAGCGCCAGTACTACGCGGCGATCGGTGACCGCCAGCTCCACCTCAGGCCGGGGCGGCTCTATAGCCGGATCCGCGAGCCGTACTTCTTCAGCTACGTCCGCGAGCAGCTGATCGCGCAGTACGGCGCAAACACGGTCCGTTCCGGAGGGCTGCGTGTCTATACGACGGTCGACCGCCGGTTCCAGCAGCAGGCTCGCAACGCAGTTCTCCGGACACTGCCATACTCCAGCGACCCGGCTGCGGCGATCGTGGCGATCAATCCTGGTAACGGGGCGATCCGCGCGATGACGGCTGTGACGCCGGGACGCCGCGGCAACCAGTTCAATCTCGCTTCGCAGGCGCGCCGCCAGGCCGGTTCGACGTTCAAGACGTTCGTGCTCACTGCGGCTGTGGCTCACGGCGTCGATCCGGACTCCACGAGCTACGTGTCCCGCCCGTTCGTCTATCAGGCGAGTCCCGACAGCAAGCCGTGGGAGGTCTCGACCTACGACCACTCGTACCTCGGATCGGTCTCCATCCACCGGGCGCTGCTGTCGTCGGACAACACCGTCTTCGCCCAGCTGACACTGGATCTCGGAGCGGAGAAGGTTGGGGCGATGGCGCACCTTCTGGGCGTCCGCTCGAACCTCAAGTCGCGTGACGGCGCCTACGTTCCGTCGCTCGGACTCGGCTCCGCCTCCGTGTCTCCTCTCGACATGGCGTCGGCCTACGCGACGCTGGCTGCAGGCGGGATCTACTCCGAGCCGATGGCGATCCGCAAAGTCGTCCTTCCCGATGGAAAGGTCGACAAGGGCGCCGGCTGGGGCACGCCCGAACGGAGGCGGGTGATCCCGGACTGGGTCGCGGACGAGGTCACGAAGATCCTCGAGGACAACATGCGAGAAGGCACCGGCACAGGTGCCAGGGTCTTCTTCTACCGCCCGGCAGCGGGCAAGACGGGGACGACCGACGACCACACGGACGCCTGGTTCTGCGGATATACGCCGACGCTCTCGACCACGGTGTGGGTCGGGTATCCGCAGGCGCAGATCCCGATGGAGAACGTGCACGGGATCTCGGTCGCGGGCGGCACATTCCCGGCGACGATCTGGAACCTCTTCATGCGCTCGACGATCGGCAACACACCCGAGGTCGACTTCCCGGAGCCTCGGTCGAGCCCGCACTGGCGCGATTTCTCCGAGGCGCGGTACGCGAACGAGTACTACTACACGCCGCCGTCGTACTCCTCGCCCTCGCCGTCGTACACCCCTCCGCCGTCTCCGTCGCCCTCGCCGGAGCCCACTCCCCCGCCTCCTCCGCCGCCTCCTCCACCCCCGCCACCGCCTGCTCCACGCCCGCCTCAGGCGCCGCTCCCGCCGCCTCCACCACCGCCGGAGTAGCCGGCTAGCGCGGCCGACGCTGGAGGACGACGATTCCGTCCTCGTCGAGCACGCGGGTCCACCTGCCGCCCTGGATCAGCCGGGCGAGCGGGACAGCCGTCGTCGACGCCGT
>DASSXA010000281.1:0-2437 GCA_035704315.1 Gaiellaceae bacterium | reverse complement strand
ACTGCGCTGGTCGCCGCGGCCGGGACGGCCGACGCCGATCCGGAGTCGCTGGAAGTCGTTCGTCCGGAGCGCTTGAGCGATCGAGCGCAGACCATTGTGCCCCGCGAGCCCGCCACCGAGTCGCGCCTGGAGGCGCCCAGGGTCGAGATCGACGTCGTCGTGAACGACCAGCAGCGCCCCTGGATCGACCTTGAAGAAACGGGCCGCGGCCCCGATCGACCGGCCGGATTCGTTCATGTAGGTCTCGGGCTTGAGCAGCGCAGCCTTTTCTTCCCCGAGCCGGACCTCGGACAGCTGACCGGAGAACTTCGACCGGAATGAGCCGTCGTGCCGGCGCGCCAGCTCGTCCAGGACCAACCAGCCCGCGTTGTGCCGCGTCCGCTCGTACTCCCGGCCAGGGTTGCCCAGGCCCGCGACGAGCAGATCGAGCGTCGAGGCTTGTTCGCCTCGACGGAAGAGGCGGCGCACTTACTCCTCGGAGGTTTCGGCCGCTTCGGCCTCGCCCTCGGCTGGGGCCTCGCCCTCGGCACCCTCCGGCGCTTCTTCGCCCTCGGCCAGCTCCGCGCCCTCCTCGAGCTCCTCTTCCTCCTCGGGCTCGGGCTCGACGATCTGCGTCGGGACCGTCACGGTTGCGATGACGGTCTCCTCCGGGTCATCGAGGAAAGTGACGCCTTCCTGGACGGCGATGTCGGCTAGGCGGAGCGTGTCGCCCATCTGCATCGGGCTGACATCGACCTCGATCCGTTCCGGCACCTCGAGCGGCAGCGCCTCGACATTGATCTCGCGGGTGACCTGTGAGAGTACGCCGCCCTCGATCGAGCCAGCGGCCTCGCCGACGAGCTCGATCACGACCTGAGCTTGAATCGGCTGGTCGAGACGGACTTCCTGGAGATCGACATGCGCAAGCCGCCCCGTGATCACGTCCTGCTGGTAGTCCTTCAGGATCGACGCGTGGCTCGTCTTCTGGCCGTCGAGAACGACGTCGAGGATCGCATGCAGTCCTGCCGGCCCGGTCAGCGCCCTGCGCAGCTCGCGCTCGTGCACGGAGAACGGATGCGGGCTCTTCCCGCGTCCGTAGAGAACGCCGGGAATCAGCCCTTGCCGCCGAAGCCGGCGGGCATCGGCGGAGCCGCGCGACTCACGTTGCTGTACCTCGATCTTGACTCGTTCGCCGGCCACGGCGCGGCAGTGTAGCTATGGACAGGGCCGGGCGAGCTCCAGCAGAGCCCCACAGAGGCCCCGCTCGAGCCGGTCGAACCACCAGTCCAGCGAGCTCGGGTGCCGGAATCGGTGGACGGTCCGAGCCGCCGCCGACAGCGCTCCTGCTTTGTCGAACGGTCCGTCTGCGCGGAGAACGGTCGCGGGCTTCGTGGGAACCGCGATGACGACCGTTCCGACCGGCTCATCGGCATGTTCGAGGGTGCGGACGATCTCGTCGGCTGGCGCGTGCGGGAGCGCGAGGGCGCGGCGGACGTCGGGAAGCGCCGAAAGGAAGACGGGCTCGTACGGAATCAGCAGGTCGTGGCGGCCGGCGCGAATCGACGGCTTCTCGTCGGCTGGGCTCGTTCCCAGCTCGAACGTACGCGGATCACGGAGTGCACTCGCCGGAGCGACGACGGCGACCGCCGCAGCGAGCGCAAGGCAGGCCGCGGCAAGCCCGGCGGGCAGCCTCCCGGTCAGCGTCGTCGCGCCGACGCCGATCGCGGCAGCCCACAGCGGCAGCCCATAGAACAGGTGCCTCGGTGAGAGGTCCGGAGCGCTCTGGGTGCGCACGAGCATGAAGAGAAGCGGCGGAATGGCGGTCGAGACGGCGACCGCCGCGACCGCAGGCTCTCGCCGGAACAGAACCGCGAGCCCCACGAGGGCGAGGGCGGTGAAGAAGACGAGCGCCGCCCCGGCGCCGCCCGCAAAGGCCGAGACCGCCGCGACCAGTTGGTCCCAGGCCTCGCCTGGCGAGGCCAGTGAGTGCGCGCCGCCGCCCACGGACGCTCGATTGGCCAGGCGTAGGTCGCCGTAGATCAGTGGCAGGGCCGCCGCGACCGCGATCGCCACTGGCACGGCGGCGGACAGCGGCCGCCCCCGCCAGATCACTGCTGCGGCGGCGAGAGCAACGAGCGCAGGGATCGCGCCGTACGGATGGACGGCGGGCAGCAGCCACCCGGCGGCGGCCGCGGAGGCCACGGCCGTCGGCGTCCGAAGCTCCAGCGCCCGAACGAAGAGGTCGGCGAAGAGCGCGGCGGCGAAGACAAGGAGCGCATACATCCGTCCGAAGCTGCCGTAGACCGCGAGCGCCGTCGAGGAGGCAGCCACGACGGCCGCTATGACGCCGGCGCCGAGCCCTCCGAGCCGCCGCCCAAGGTCGAAGCAGAGCGGAACGCTGGCCAGCGCGAACAGCACCGAGAGCCACCGGAGGGCACTCGAGCTCGCGTCCACCGCG
>DASSXA010000209.1:0-9865 GCA_035704315.1 Gaiellaceae bacterium | reverse complement strand
AGCGCGGCGTCCTTCTCGACGTGCCTGCGGTACTCGTCGAGCGTCGTCGCGCCGATCGCGCGCAGCTCGCCGCGCGCGAGCATCGGCTTGAGCATGTTCGCCGCGTCGACGGCGCCCTCGGCCGCCCCCGCACCGACGATCGTGTGCAGCTCGTCGATGAACAGGATGATCTGGCCCTCGGAGCGCTGGATCTCGGTCAGGACGGCCTTGAGCCGCTCCTCGAACTCACCGCGGTACTTCGAGCCTGCGAGCAGCGCGCCGATGTCGAGGGCCCACACGCGCTTGCCCTTCAGCCCCTCGGGGACGTCGCCGGCGACGATCCGCTGCGCGAGACCCTCGGCGATCGCCGTCTTGCCGACCCCTGGATCGCCGATCAGCACGGGGTTGTTCTTCGTCCGCCGCGACAGTACCTGGATCACACGCCGGATCTCCTCGTCGCGTCCGACGACGGGATCGAGCTTGCCCTGCTCCGCTAGCTCGGTCAGGTCCCGGCCGAACTTCTCGAGCGCCTGGTAGGTGCCCTCGGGATCCTGGCTCGTGACGCGCTGGCCGCCGCGGACCTGTTGGAGCTTGGCGAGCAGCTGATCGCGCGGTACGACGTCGAGGGCGAGGAGCAGGTGCTCGGTCGAGACGTACTCGTCCTGCAGCTCCCCCGCCTCCTCGAAAGCGCGGTCGAGAACCTCGGCGAACGCACGTGACACGGTCGGCTGCTGCTGCGAGCCCTGGATCGCGGGCTTGCCGCGCAGGGTCGTCTCGGCCTCGGCGCGCAGCGCCGGGGCCGAGTCCACGAGCTGCTGCGGCAGCTCCTGGTCTAGCAGCGCGAGCAGGAGATGCTCGGGATAGACCTCCGGATTGCCCATGCGCCGGGCCAGCTCCTGGGCTGCGCCGACGGCCTCCTGCGATTTCAAAGTGAGCTTGTTGAAGTCCATTAGTTCCCTTTCCGAGCGGGCAGCGTGGGCTCTTCCCAGAGCACGAGCTCGCGCTTGTACTGCCGTTCGATGTCTTGCATGCGCGCACGCATCTCGCGCTCCATCCGGTCCATGCTCCGTTGCATCCGGCGCATTTGATCCTCGAGACCGAGCACCATCTCGACGCCGGCCAGATTGAGGCCGTAATCCGTCGTGAGCCGCTGGATCAGTCGCAGCCGCTCGAGATCGGACTCCGAGTAGAGCCGCGTGTTGCCCGCCGTGCGTGTCGGCCGCACGAGACCCTTCGACTCGTAGATCCGAAGCGTCTGCGGGTGCATGCCGACGAGCTCGGCGGCGACGGAGATCATGTAGCGCCCCTTGTCCATCACGCCGCCCGATGCTCCCGACGACGTCGGATCACGAAGTAGAGGACGGCGACGATGATCACGATGACGATCGCGGCGCCGAGCGAAGCCGCGAACGTGATGAAAGCCTTCGCCAGGCCGATGCCGACGGCGATGCCGAGCGCGAAGGTGAGGATGAGGACAAACGCGGCGCGATTTCTCCGCCGCTTCTTCTCCCGATCCTGGGCTTGCTCCACGGCTCTTGCTTCCATCAGCGCACCTTCTTCAGCTGCTCGTAGAGCTCGCGCTGCTTCTTGTTGAGCTTCTTCGGCACCTCGAGCCGCAGGCGGGCCAGAACGTCGCCCTTGCCGCCCTTGAGCTTCGGCGCGCCGCGGCCCTTGATCCGCAGCAGCTTCCCGTGCTCAGAGCCGCCCGGCACCTTCAGCGACACGGCGCCGTCCGGCGTGGGTACATCGACTCGGGTTCCCAGCGCTGCGTCGGCGAGCGAGACAGGGACGTCGACGACGAGGTCGGCGCCGCGACGCTCATAGATCGGCGACGCGGCGACGCGCGTGACGACGTAGAGATCTCCGGGAGGGCCGCCGGCGATCCCGGCCTCGCCCTTCCCCTTCAATCGGATCCGGGTGCCGTCCTTGACGCCGGCCGGAATCTTCACCGAGTAGCGCTTGGTGCGCCGCTCGCGCCCAGTTCCGCGGCAGCGGGGGCACGGATCTTCGATCACGGTGCCGTTCCCGCGGCAGCGCGGGCAGGGCTGCGAGAGCGCGAAGAGCCCCTGGCTCTCCGAGATCACTCCCCGGCCGCGGCACTCGGGACAAACCTTCGGCGACGTGCCGGGCTTTGCGCCGGACCCGCCGCACTCGCTGCAGGCCGTCTCGACGTCGACCGGGATCCGCGTCTCGATGCCCTTCAGCGAGTCCTCGAACGAGAGGTTGACCTGGACCTCGAGATCGGCGCCGCGCTGCGGGCGAGACTGCTCGGCTCGGCCGCGCCCACGTCCGAAGATCCCGCCGAAGATGTCGCCGAGATCCCCTAGGTCTCCGACGTCGAAATTGAAGTCGCCCGGGTAACCAGGACGCGTAGCGCGGCCGTCGCCGCTGCCGAACGAGTCGTACTCCTTGCGCTTCTCGGCGTCCGAAAGGACGTCGTAGGCGTGCTGGACCTCCTTGAACCGCTCCTCGGCCGACGCGTCGCCGGGGTTTCGGTCCGGGTGGTACTCCCGGGCGAGCTTCCGATACGCCTTCTTGATCTCTTCGGCTGAAGCGCCCTTCGGAACGCCGAGAACGCTGTAGAGGTCCTTAGTCGCTGCCACGCGAGATCACCACTCTGGCCGGGCGGATCACCCGGTCACCGAGCCGGTAGCCCTTCTGCAGCACCTCGATGACGATGCCCTCCTCGGCCTCAGACGGCTGCGAGAGGAGCGCCTCGTGGACGTGCGGATCGAACTTGCCGTCGGTCGGGACCTCCTCGAGGCCTTCCTTGCGGAGCACGTCGGCGAAAGAGCGCGTCACCAGCGCAACGCCCTCCTCCAGCTCGGCCTCCTCGTGCGCCTCCGCGACCTCGAGCGCCCGCTCGAGGTCGTCGAGCACAGGCAGGAGCTCCTTCACGAGCCGCTCGTGGGCGCGCGTAACCAGGCTCTGCTGGTCACGCGCCGCCCGCTTGCGGTAGTTGTCGAACTCGGCCTGGACGCGCTGAAGCGTGTCGAGCAGCTCGTCGCGCTCCTTCTGCAGCGCCTCCAGCTCGCCGGCCTCCTCGGTGCGGACTTCCTCCTCGGCCATTACGACGTCTTCGCCTCTTCCTCGTCGATGACCTCGTAGTCGGCCTCCTCGACTACCTCGTCGTCGGAGCCGCCCTCGGCGCCGTCGCCAGGCGCGGACGCAGCCTGCTGGGCGGTCGCCTGTGCGTAGACGGCCTCGGCCAGCTTCTGCGAGGCCTCCTGGAGCGCCTCGGTCTTCGAGCGGATCTCGTTGACGTCGTCCGACTCGAGGACGCCCTTGAGCTCCATCACACGACCCTCGATCGTCGAGGCGTCGGCCTCGTCGAGCTTGTCGCGATGCTCCTTGAGCGTGCGCTCGGTCTGGTAGGCAAGCGACTCCGCGGCGTTCCGCGCGTCGGCGAGCTCACGGAGCCGGCGTGCCTCGTCGGCGTGCGACTCGGCGTCGCGGATCATCTGCTGGACCTCGTCCTCCTTCAGGCCCGAGCCCCCCTCGATGCGGATCTGCTGCTCGTTGCCCGTGCCGTGATCCCTCGCCGAGACGTTGATGATCCCGTTCGCGTCGATGTCGAACGCAACCTCGATCTGAGGCATGCCCCGCGGCGCCGGCGGGATGCCGACGAGCTGGAACTTGCCAAGGGTCTTGTTGTAGAGCGCCATCTCCGACTCGCCCTGGAGGACGTGCACCACGACCGACGGCTGGTTGTCCTCGGCGGTCGTGAACGTCTCCGACTTCTTCGTCGGGATGGTCGTGTTGCGGTCGATCAGCCTCGTGAAAACGCCGCCCTTCGTCTCGATGCCGAGCGAGAGAGGCGTGACGTCGAGCAGGAGGATGTCCTTGACCTCGCCCTTGAGCACGCCGCCCTGGATGGCCGCGCCGACGGCGACGACCTCGTCCGGGTTCACGCCCTTGTGCGGCTCCTTGCCGACGATCTCCTTGACGCGCTCGACGACGGCGGGCATGCGGGTCATGCCGCCGACGAGGATCACGTGGTCGATGTCGTTCGGCGCGAGGCCCGCGTCGGCGAGACACTGCTTGGTCGGCTCGACGGTGCGGGCGAGCAGGTCCGCGACGAGCTCCTCGAGCTTCGCGCGCGTGAGCTGGAGATCGAGGTGCTTCGGGCCCTCGGGCGTCGCGGTGACGAACGGCAGGTTGATCTGCGTCGTCATCGTCGAGGAGAGCTCGATCTTCGCCTTCTCAGCGGCCTCGTAGAGGCGCTGAAGCGCCATCTTGTCGGCAGCCAGATCGATCCCCTGGTCCTTCTTGAACTCGGCGACCATCCAGTCGACGATCGCCTTGTCGAAGTTGTCGCCGCCGAGGTGGTTGTCGCCGTTCGTGGCCTTGACCTCGAAGACGCCCTCACCGAGCTCGAGGATCGAGACGTCGAACGTCCCGCCGCCGAGGTCCCAGACGAGGATCTTCTGGTCGGACTCCTTCTCCAGGCCGTACGCGAGCGCGGCGGCGGTCGGCTCGTTGATGATGCGCAGGACGTTGAGCCCGGCGATCTTGCCGGCGTCCTTCGTCGCCTCACGCTGTGCGTTGTTGAAGTAGGCCGGGACGGTGACGACGGCGTCGGTCACCGACTCGCCGAGATAGGCCTCGGCGTCGGCCTTCAGCTTCTGGAGGATCATCGCCGAGATCTCCGGCGGCGCGTACTCCTTGCCGCCCGCCTTGACGCGGACGTCGCCGTTCGCGCCCTCGACGACTTCGTACGGGACGATCTTCATCTCCTCGGAGACCTCCGAGTACTTGCGCCCCATGAAGCGCTTGATCGAGAAGATCGTGTTCAGCGGGTTCGTGACCTGCTGGCGCTTGGCCGGCGGGCCGACGAGCCGCTCGCCGTCGCCTGTGAACGCGACGACCGACGGCGTAGTGCGGCCGCCCTCGGCGTTTGGAATGACGGTCGGCTCACCGCCCTCCAGCACCGCCATGCAGGAGTTGGTCGTGCCAAGATCGATGCCGATGGTCTTCGCCATTTGTCCTCCGTGAGATTTACGTGGTGTGTACGGAAAAAATCTAAGCGGCATAGTAGCAAGTCTCGCAGTCTGCCCATAACTGCTTGAATCCGCCGCCGATGCCCGACCCGCGCGTCCAGGAATACGCACGACTACTCGTCGAGCGCTCGATCGACGTCCAGCCCGGCTGGCAGGTGATGGTGATCTCGCAGCCCCACGCCCGTCCGCTGCTCGAGGAGGTCGTGCGCCTGATCGCGCGCCGCGGCGCCTACCCGCTCGTCCGCTTCAGCTACGACATGGAGCAGCTTCCGTTCGTCACGCTCTGGAGCGAGGAGGCGCCGCTCGAGCTGATCGACAAGCCGGCGCCGGCGGACCAGCACACCTGGGACACGATCGATGCCTGGATGCTGCTCGGTGCGCCCGAGAACACGCGCTCGGGCGCGGACATCCCGACCGAGCGCCGCGACCTGCTGGCGAAGGGCCACGCCGGCTTCCTCGCGCGCCGCCTGCGGCTGGAGATTCCGTGGGTGACGTGCCGCTTCCCCTGCCCCGCGCTGGCGCAGGACTCGGGGATGGGCCTGACGGCGTTCGAGGACTTCATCTACGGCGCCGTGCTCCTCGACTGGGACGCCGAAGGCGAGAAGATGAAGCGCATCGCCGATCGGTTCGACCAGGCGCGCGAGGTGCGGATCGTCGGCGCCGAGACCGACCTCCGCTTCAGCCTCGATGGCCGTCAGGGCGAGGTCGACGACGGACATGCGAACATGCCCGGCGGCGAGGTGTACTACAGCCCGGTCGAGGAATCCACGGAGGGCGTCGTCAGCTTCCTCGAGTACCCGGCGTTCCAGGAGCCCGACCTGGTCGAGGGCGTGCGGATGGTCTACCGCGACGGCAAGGTCGTCGAGGCCTCGGCATCCGTGAACGAAGAGCCGCTGCTCGCCAAGCTCGACCGCGACGAGGGTGCGCGTGTACTGGGCGAGTTCGGCATCGGGTGCAATCCAGGGATCCAGCGCTACATGAAAAACACGCTCTTCGACGAGAAGATGTACGGGACGATCCACCTCGCGGTCGGCGCCGGTATCCCGTCGATCGGCGGTAAGAACCAGTCGAGCGTCCACTGGGACATGGTCAAGGACCTCCGCAACGGCGGCCGCATCGAGTGCGACGGCGAGGTCGTCCAGCAAGACGGTGAGTGGACGTTCTGATCGCGTAGAGATCTCGGAGTACGACCCGACATGGGCCGAGCTCTTCGAGCAGGAGCGCGGGCGCTTGAGCGGTGTGTTCGATAGCCGGGCCGTTGCGATCGAGCACATCGGGAGCACCGCCGTCCCCGGGCTGTGCGCCAAGCCGATCGTCGACATCGCCGTCGGCCTCGAGCAGCTAGAGCTCATGGACGAGCAGATTGCGGCGATGGAGCAGCTCGACTACGAGTACCTGGGCGAGTTCGGTCTCCCCGGGCGGCTCTACTTCCGGACCTCGCCGCGCAAGTACAACGTGCACGTGGTCGAGCACGGCGGGGAGCACTGGGAGCGGCAGCTCGTCTTCCGCGAGGCGCTGCGCAGCGACCCCGAGGAGCGGCGGCGGTACGACGAGCTCAAGCGCCGCCTCGCCGCAGAGGGACACGCGCGCGACGTCTACACCGAGCTGAAGACGCCCCTCATCCGAGAGGTCGAGGCTCGGGCTCGGGCGCGCGGCGTCGTACCAACCTCCTGAGCGTCGCTGCGGCGGCAGGCTCCGCGATCACGATCCCCGCGAAGATCGCGGCGCAACCAGCGAAGCCGAGGAGGCCGATCCGCTCGTCGGCGAGCAGATAGCCGGCGATCCCCGCGAAGACCGTTTCGAGCGAGAAGATGACGGCAATGCGCGTGGCGCTCACGCGCCGCTGCGCCCAGATCTGCACCAGCATCGCGAAGGCCACCGCGAAGAGGCCGGTGACGATGAGCGCCGCCCAGACGGTGGAGCCGTGCGGGATGGACAGGTCACCTCGAGCGACGGCGATACCGCCGAAGACCACACAGGCGACGGCGACCTCGACGAACGTCAGCGCAAAGACGTCGAACCTGTTCGCGTAGCGCTCGACCATGACGATCTGGAGCGCCTGCGCGACGGTGCTGATGAGGACGAGCAGGTCGCCGGCGCCGGAACCTTCCGGCACGCCTGAGAGCAGTGCGAGCCCGAGGAGCGCGAGCGCGACGGCGGCCCACAGCTCGCGCGGGATCGGCGTGCGGAAGAGCGCGAGACCGAGGAGGGGCGTGAAGAGGACGTAGAGCCCGGTGATGAAGCCCGTATTCGTGACGGTCGTGCGCTCGAGGCCCGCCGTCTGGAGCCCGACTCCGATGGCGATGAGGACCCCCAGCACGGCGCCCGCGACGAGGCCCTCCCGGCCCAGCCCGCGAACGCGCCGTGCCGCAGGCGGAGCAAGGGCCGCCGTCGCGATCAGGTAGCGGACGGCCAGAAACGCGAAGAGCGGATACAGCTCGACCGCGTCCTGGACCTGGACGAAGGTGACGCCCCAGACCGCGGTGACGAGGATCAGCGCGGCCACCGCCACGCGTCGAGTCTAGGCCGTCCTTAAAACGAGTTCAGCCGCTCGCCTGACTCGGGATCGAAGAAGTGCGCCTCGTCGCCCTTTGGACGCAAGGTCACGCGGTCGCCGCGTTCGGGGGCGCGCTGGGCCTCCGTACGGGCTACGAGCTTCGTCGTCCTGCCGCCGACTTCCCCGACGCAGAAGACGTACGCGTCGGCGCCGACCTCCTCGACGACCTCGACCCGCGCAGACAAGCCGTCGGCCGCGAGCTCGAGCGACTCCGGGCGCAGGCCGAGAACGATCGCCGCGCGTCCGTCCTGCCCGGCCGGCACACGCACCTTCGCCCCGCCGAACGAGACGGCCCCGTTCATGCCGAGCGGCACGGTGCAGAGGTTCATCGCGGGCGAGCCGATGAATCCCGCGACGAAGGTGTTGACCGGCCGTTCGTAGAGCTCCCGCGGAGCGCCGACCTGCTGGAGCCGGCCCTGGTGGAGCGCTGCGACGCGGTGACCGAGGGTCATCGCCTCGGCCTGGTCGTGAGTGACGTACACGGTCGTGATCGCGAACTCCGACTGAAGCGCAGCGACGTCGGCTCGCATCTGCACCCGGAGCTTCGCGTCCAGGTTCGACAGCGGTTCGTCCATCAGAAACACCTTTGGAAGCCGGATGATCGCCCTCCCCATCGCGACTCGTTGGCGCTCACCGCCGGACAGCTGTCCGGGCTTCTGGTCGAGGAGATGGGCAAGGCCGAGCCTTTCGGCAACCTCGCGCGCCCGCTTCAGCCGCTCGGCCTTCTTGACCTTGGCGATTCGGAGCGGAAACGCGATGTTGGCCTCGACCGTCAGGTACGGGTAGAGCGCGTAGTTCTGGAACACCATCGCGACGTCACGGCTCTTCGGCGCCAGGTCGGTGACGTCCCGGCCTCCGATCAGCACGAAGCCGTCGTCGACCTCCTCGAGGCCCGCGAGCATGCGGAGCGCGGTCGTCTTCCCCGAGCCCGAGGGGCCTACGAGCACCATGAACTCGCCGTCCCTGATGTGAAGGTCGAGCGCGTCCACTGCCGGAACATCGCGACCCGGGTAGAGCTTCGTTGCCTGCTCGAAGCGGACGTCAGCCATGCGAGGCTCCGATCTGCGCAACCGCCGCGCCGAGCTCGCGATGAACCCGCTCGTGGGCCTCGGGATCGGCGCCGAGCTGGTCGAGCCCGAGCAACGCGGCGCCGACGATCGGCGGTGAGGACGTTCGCCGGGCAGTGATGCGCGGCCCGACCTCGCGGAGGCCCGCCTCGATCGCCCCGAGGAGGCGTCCGTCGCCGGACTGGAGCAGTCCGCCGCCGAGCAACACCTCGACCGGCTCAGCAGTCAGGTCGAGCCGTTCCAGCGCGACCCTTGCGAAGGCGACGACCTCTGCGGCGAGACGATCGACGATCGCGGCCGCCTCGGCGTCGCGCTCGGCCTCAGCGAGGACCAGGCGGGAAAGCTCATTGAGCCGGAGCAGAGGAATCCGGCCGCGGTGGATCGCCTCGGCCAGCTGCGCCGGGGACTCGACGCCGAAGTGGGCCGGCACCGTCTCCTCGAGCGTCGTCTTGGGCCCACGGCCGTCCTCGCTGCGAGCCGCAGCGAAGAGTGCGGCGAGGCCGAGGTCGTAGCCCCCGCCCCAGTCCCCGGTCGTCGCGCCGAGCGCGGGAAAGCGTGCGTGCCGTCCGTCGGGGCCGACACCGACGCAGTTCATGCCGGTGCCGCAGACGACGGCTACGCCCCAGCCTGTTTCAGACCCGGCTCGGAGGATCGCGAAGGTGTCGTTGACGACCGAGGTCGCCGCAGCCCACCCGCGCCGCTCGGCCGCCTCACGCAGTTCCTCTTCTTCCGAGGGGAAGTCGACCCCCGCCATCAGCAGCTCCGCGACCTCGGCGACCTGTCCGTCGCCGTCGATGCCGGCCTCACTGCGTGCGGCGCGAAGGAGCTGCGCCAGGACCTCGAGCGAGCCGTCGAGGCCGACGTGGTGCGGAGAGCTCTTGGGCCCGCGGACGAGCGAAAGCAGCGTACCGTCGGCGTCGATCAGCGCGAGATCGGTCTTCGAGCCTCCGCCGTCGACGGCGAGGACGACCGGCGGCCGGCTCACGTCGTCACCTTCTGCGCTGCGAAGAGGCGTTCGAGGAGTTCCTCCCCGATGCGTTCCTGCCCGATCAGCGGATGCGCGAGGAGCGCCTTGCGGACGAGCGTCCGGTCTTCGGTGACCGCCGCCTGCGCTGCGAGCCGCTCGTAGGCCGCGACGTGCTGGACGAGGCCGAGCAGCTCCGGCGCGAGCGGAGCCTGCGGAAGCGGCGACGCCCCTCCACGATCGACGCGCGCCGGCACCTCGACGACGTCGTCGTCCGCCAGCCCGGCGAGCGTCCCGG
>DASSXA010000214.1:0-2645 GCA_035704315.1 Gaiellaceae bacterium | reverse complement strand
CGGTGTGTGGGGTTACGATTGCCGGCGGCTACTGGCTCGCCGTCCACCCGCATCTTGCCCGCGGCTCCGTCGTCGGCTGGATCGCGGCGACGATCGCGATCGCGTACGCCGCCCGCACATCGATCGACGTGTTCTTCACACGGCCGAGCTACGCGTTCCCCGATCCGCTGCCGTTCGACGAGATCGGCCACGGAGGGTTCGTCAGCGTCGGGGGAGCGTCGATCCAGGTGCGGGCGTTCTTCGTGATTGCCGTCGGCTTTGCGCTCGCCGGGCTTGCCACTCTGGTTCTGCGCCGGTCGAAGCTCGGGCGGGGCCTGCGCGCGATCGAGTCCGACGTCGAAGGCGCTGCGCTCACCGGAGTTCCCGTCAGCGGGTTGATAACCGCCGCATTCGGCCTGACAGGTGGACTGGCGGCACTCGCGGCTGTCGTCGCGGCGCCGAGCACGTCGTTCGGCGTCGACACGGGCAGCCTCCTCGGGGTCAAGGCGCTGCTGGCAGCGCTCGTCGTCGGGTTCTCGTCGCCGATCGCCGGCTTCATCGCCGGGCTGGGCGTCGGGGTGGTCGAGGCCGGAATCGCCAACTTCCACGTCGCGGGCCTTCAGCTCGGGCCGGCGTACCACGAGGTCCTCCCGATTGCGTTCGTGCTCGTGTTCGTCGCTGTGCGGGCGCTCGCCGCTGAAAGGGGCGCCGCCCTCAGGGAGACGTGATGGCCGGCGTGGCGGCGTTCGCCGAGACCCGAAACGCCGTGGTCGAAGCGGCGCGCGATCTCCGAGCGGCCTGGACCCGCCCGGCCACGGTCGGGATCGTCGCAATCGTGCTTGCGGCCCTCTTCCCGCTGCTTTCCCTCGACGTTGGCCTGGATCGGCTTGCGTCGGACCTCTACCTTGCGGCCGCGGCCGTCGGCCTGGGGATCATCGTCGGCCTGGGCGGAATGCCTTCGCTCGGCCAAGGAGCGTTCGTCGCGCTTGGTGCGTTCGGAACGGCGTTGCTGAGTGCCAGGGCGGGCTGGCCGACCGCGGTTGCGCTCGTCGCCGCTGCGCTCATCGCAACGGTCGCCGGAGGCGCGGTCGGCTTGGTCGCTGGACGAATCAGGCCGGCGCTCGTCGCCGTTCTGACCTGGCTGATGGCCTGGCTCGTCGCGATTGGCTTGGCGTCGTTTCCGGCTGTTTCCGGCGGAGCCCAGGGAATCGCGCTCGAGAAGAGCATCTCTCCCGTTGCGTCGTACGAGATCGGCGTCGCCTTCGCCGGCCTTGCGGTCCTGCTCTTCGCGCTGCTCGGCTCTAGCCCGGTCGGGGTCGCGCTCTCCGCGGCACGGGAGAGCCGTGCTGCGGCCGAGGCTCTCGGGACGCCGGTCGCCCGCCTGCGAGTAGGAACGTTCGCTCTCGGCGCGGGAATCGCCGGCCTCGCCGGCGGGCTCGGCGTGTACGTCGCGGGCGTCGCGGACGCTGGCGCATACGGGCCGCTGCTCTCGGCGAAACTCTTCATCGCTGTGGTGCTCGGCGGCGCCGTCGCGCCGGCCGGCGGGCTCGTCGGCGTCGCCGTATTGGTTGTCCTCAACCGGGTGGTCGAGCTCGTCGGCCTCGAGAGCCTCCAGGCCTCCCGCATCGAGACGCTTCTCGTTGCAGTAACGATCCTCGCCGTCCTCGGGGCGATCGATCGGGGCCTCCTCCCATCCTTCACCGACTGGCAGCGGCAGCGAAGGCACTCCGGCCGAACGAGCGAAAGCTCCGTCACCGCTTGTCCTGTGGCCCCGGCGACCGCCGTCGATCCCGTCTCGCTCGTCGCCCATGGGCTCACGAAGCGCTACGAAGCCGTGAGAGCTTTGGAAAACGTCGATCTTGAGTTGCCGGCCGGCACCGTGCACGCGCTCATCGGACCGAACGGGTCGGGTAAGACCACGGTGCTACGCATCCTTTCCGGCGCAGTACCGCAGGACGGGGGAACAGTCGTGGTCGGCGGTGAGGATCTCGGCAAGAGCGGCCTCGAGTTCAGGGCGCAGCGCGGGATCGTCGGAACTCTCCAGGCCACCGCCGTCTTCGGGGAGCTCACGGTTCTCGAGAATGCGCTCGTCGGCGCGCGGTTGCGCGTGCTCCACGCGAGCGTCTCGCGGGCCGTCCTCGCAACGCCGAAGGCACGGAGGGACGCACGGTCTGCCCGCGAGGTGGCGCTCTCCGCCCTCGACGTCGTCGGCCTCCGCGCGCTGGCGGAGCTCCGGGCCGACGAGCTCTCCGGCGCCGCCCAGAGGCGCCTGATGATCGCGGCGGCGCTCGCGACGAGGCCGCGCGTGCTGCTGCTCGACGAGCCGACGGCGGGCGCTTCCGTCGCCGAGGTCGACGTCCTCGCCGACATCGTCCGAGCGCTAGGCGCGAGCGGACTGGCGATCGTGCTGGTCGAGCACAACCTCCGCCTCGTAAGAAGGGTTGCGGATCGCGTCACGGTGCTCGAGGCAGGTCGCACGATCGCCACGGGAACGGTCGGCGAGGTGGCCCAGGACGAAGCGGTCCTCAGCGCCTACCTCGGTGGGGGCCGCTTCTGAGGCTCACTAGACTGGGGACGTGCTGCGAGCGGTCGTCATCGTCGTCGCAGCGCTCCTGCTCGCGGCCTGCGGCGGCTCCGACGAACCGGAGCAGGGGAAGCCGCTCCTC
>DASSXA010000156.1:0-2954 GCA_035704315.1 Gaiellaceae bacterium | reverse complement strand
CTGGCGGTCGGGCTGACCTTCGCCTTCACGCTGCAGGCCTTCATCATCATCGGCGGCATCGTCCGGATCATCCCGCTGACGGGGATCACGCTGCCGTTCGTCAGTTACGGCGGATCGAGCATCGTCGCGAACTTCGTCCTGCTCGCAGGGCTTCTCCTCGTCTCGAACCGCGCGAACGAGGGGGCGCGGTTATGAACAACCAGATCAGCCGCCTCGCGGTCGCGTCGCTCGTGCTTGTGATCAGCCTGATCGTCGGGACGACCTACTGGCAGGCCTGGGCCGCGCCGAGCCTCGCGAACCGCCGCGACAACGCGATCAAGGTCGTCGCCCAGTTCTCGATCAAGCGCGGGAACATCTACGCCTCCGACGGAACGCTCATTGCGCGCAATGTCCGCCGTCGAGTCGGCGGTCAAACGCTCTACTTCAGGCGCTATCCACGTGGCCCGCTCTTCGCGCATCCGGTCGGGTACTCGACACAGGCCCGGTCCCGGTCGGGGGTGGAGCAGTCGCGCAACGACTACCTGACCGGCTCGAACACGAACCTCGCCACGCTGCTCGACACCACGCTGGACAAGCTCCGCGGCACGACGATCGAAGGCAACGACCTGATCCTCACTCTGCGGCCGCGGCCGCAGCAGGTCGCGCTCGATGCACTCGCGGGGCAGTGCGGCGCGGCCGTCGCGCTCGATCCGAAGACGGGGAAGGTGCTCGTGATGGCCTCGAGCCCGAGTTACGACCCGAACCAGGTCGAGCGCAATTTCCGGCGCGTCCAGCGGGGTCGGGGCCCATGTCCCGTCGCACCGTTGCTCGACCGCGCCTCGGGGGGCCTCTTCACGCCGGGGTCGATCTTCAAGGTCGTGACCGCTGCGGCCGCGCTCGACACCGGCAAGTTCACACCCGAGTCGACCTTCTACGACCCGGGCTACTGCATCGAGTACGGACAGCGCGTGAACAACTACGACACGTCGACACCGTTCGGGACGGTCAACTTCTCGCAGGCGCTCATCAACTCGATCAACTCGTCGTTCTGCGAGATGGGGAAGCGGCTCGGCCCCGAGGTGATCCTCGACTACGCGCGGCGCTTCGGCTTCTACAAGGATCCGCCCATCGACCTGCCCTCGGGCGAGCGAGCGCCGAGCGGGCTCTATCAGGGCGGAAAGCTGCTCCCGAGGTCCCAGGAAGGGCGCGCCGACCCCGGCCGCCTCGCGTTCGGCCAGGAGCGGATGCTCGTGACGCCGGTGCAGATGGCGATGGTGGCCGGCGCGATCGCGAACAAGGGCGTCGTGATGGAGCCGTACCTGACGGATCGCGTGCGGAAGCCGGACGGCTCGGTGCTCGTGAAGATGAAGCCGCACGAGCTGCAACGCGCCGTCAAGCCGCAGGTCGCCGACGAGATTGCGTCGATGATGGAAGGCGTCGTCAGCGGCGGGACCGGAACGGCGGCCCAGATCCCCGGCGTTCGCGTCGCCGGCAAGACCGGAACGGCCGAGACCGGCCGCTCGGGCCGGAACACGACGTGGTTCATCTCTTTCGCTCCGGTCGACAATCCGAGATACGCCGTTGCCGTCGTCCTTCAGAACCAGAGCGGCACCGGTGGCAGCACCGCCGCGCCGATCGCGAAGGAGATCCTGCAGGCCCTCATACGGTCGCCGTCGAAAGGCTCCGGTTAATCAATGGCGGTCTCGGACACCCTGATCGGGATGATGTTCGACGGTCGCTACCGCATACTGCGGAAGCTCGGCTCGGGCGGGATGGCGAACGTCTATCTCGCGGAGGACGAGGAGCTCGGCCGGCGGGTCGCGATCAAGATCTTGAACGACAGGCACGCGAACGACGACCAGTTCGTCGAGCGCTTCCGCCGGGAGGCGAAGAACGCCGCCGGCCTCTCGCACCCGAACATCGTCTCGATCTACGACCGCGGCGAGGCCGAAGGCACCTACTACATCGCGATGGAGTACCTCGAGGGCCGGAGCCTCAAGGAACGGATCGTCGCCGAGGGCCCGTTACCGATCGCCTCGGCGATCGAGATCGTCCGACAGATCCTGCGCGCGGTGGGCTTCGCGCACCGGCGCCAGATCGTCCACCGCGACATCAAGCCGCACAATGTCCTGCTCGTTCAGGACGGTCCGGGCGACGGCGACGAGCGCTTCAAGGTCACCGACTTTGGGATCTCACGCACGGCAACGAGCCAGATGACCGAGGCCGGTTCGATCGTTGGCACCGCGCAGTACCTCTCGCCTGAACAGGCGCGTGGCGCGCCGGTCGACCAGCGCTCCGACATCTACTCCGTCGGGATCGTCCTGTACGAGCTCCTGACCGGCCAGCTGCCGTTCACGGGGGAAACGCCGCTCGAGATCGCGATGAAGCATCTGTCCGAGATCCCGAAGGCGCCGTCCGAGCTCAGGCCGGAGATTCCGACCGACCTGGACATGATCGTCCTGAGGGCGCTCGCGAAGGATCCGGCCGATCGCTTCGAGAGCGCGGAGGAGATGGAGCGAGAGCTGGCGCGGGTCGCGGGCGGGGGCGGGGTGACCACGGAGACGGCCGAGGCAGCGACGGCGGTTCTTGCCGGCGCCGGGCTCGCCGAAGCAGCGCCGACCATGATCTCGCGCCGTCCGGTCGCGGCGCCTAGGGAGACCTACGACGACCACTACTACGACTACGAAGAGCCGCCGCGGCGACGCCGGCCGATTTGGCCGTGGCTGCTCGCGATTCTTTTGGCCGCAGGCGCAATCGTCGCGGGGTTCTACGTCTGGGACCAGATCCAGGACGAGCTCAACGCGACGAAGCCCGTGGCGGTGCCGCTCGTCGAAGGGATGCGGAAGCCGCTGGCCGAGAAGGCGATCCGGGACGCCGGCCTTCGTCCGCGGGCGATCAACCGCTCCCACCTCACGGTTCCCGTCGGCGAGGTCTTCGCCCAGGACCCCGACGCCGGCGAGCGGATCCAGAAGGGG
>DASSXA010000117.1:0-3750 GCA_035704315.1 Gaiellaceae bacterium | reverse complement strand
GCCTCCGGATCGCTGCGCTGGCCCGCGCCGACCGGGATCACGTACGCCTTCGGGTACTCGTGCATCCAGTTGTTCTCGACGTTGTCGAACCCGGGCGGAAGGTCCGCCGTCGTCGGCCGCGGCGCGTCGTTGACGCCCCGGACGTAGATCTCGAGCTCGTCGTTGAGCAGGTCGTGGCGGTTCGTCGTATCGAACAGGAGCGTCGACCACCCGGTCAGGTACTGAGCGCGGCGCGCTCCGAGCCTGCCGATCCGCTCGTTGTCGCTCACGGGCGGACCGCAGAGCGTTGAGGGCGGATTGCTCCCAGCTACGGCAGCGGTGCGGTTGCACATCTCGACCGTCGAGCCGTTGAGACCGACGAGCTGTGAGTACATGGGCGTGTAGAAGGGGCCCCAGTCGTCCCAGCTCTCGGCCCACTTCGGGCCCCAGTGGTCAGCGAGCTCGGGCGGCCCCGGGCAGACGCCATTGACAGGAATGTCGCCGCTGTAGCACCAGTCGTTGATCGGGCGGGTCACTTGGAAGCCGTTCGCGTTCATCAACGCTTCGTTCGCGTCGATCCGGCTCTGGTTCCACTTAAGCCACAGGTCGTACTCGATCCCTGGGTTGTGCGGCTTGGTCGTAGCCTCGATCAGGGTCGGGTCGACGTAGCCATGCATGTCGAGCATGTCCGGCGGGAGCCAGTCCTGCATGATCTTCACCGAGGAGAGCGTCTCCGGCTGGGACTGCGTCAGGAAGTCGCGGTTCAGGTCGAAGCCGTTCCCGTTCGCCCGTGTCCCGGCGATGCGTCCATCCGGGTTCTGGATCGGGTTGAAGATGAGGATCGCGTGGTCGAGGATCTGATCGACCTCGGGGTCGGTCCCGTACGGCGTCGTCGCCAGCTGTTCGATCAGTTGCATCGACGCGTCGACGCCCTCGTACTCGTTCCCGTGGATCCCGCCTTGGATGTAGAGCGGAACCTTCACCTCGCCCCCGAGCTTGGCGAGCGTCTTTTGCGCCTTCCCGGGGTTGTCCAACGCGTACCCGCGGATCTTCTGCCAGTTCGAGTAGTCGCGCCGCTGCGCCTTCGTGCTGAGCTCATTGATCATGACGAAGTACTTGTCGCGGCCGAGAGCCGACTGACCGTTCACAACCACCTTCATACGGCCGTTGCTCTGCGCGGCAATGGAATCGAGCGTGCAGCCGATCGCGTACCACGGGATATGGGCGAAGTTGCCCGCCCCCGTACTCGGAAGATTTGCCGCCGCGTCGGGTATCGGCGTACCGCACCACGGCGGCTCGATTGCACTGGAGGCCGTTCCGGTTGCGGTCAGTAGGACCGCGGCGAGAGCGGCGGTGAGCCAGAAGCACCTGCTCATTCGGCGAATCACGAAATCACCCCCAATTTGTCCTGGCGCTCCCCCGAACGCCCGGTATCGATTTGGCGATCCTAGTCTTCTAAATCTGCGACCGCCTCGCGGAGCGCATGTCGCTCGGCCGCCAGGCTCCGGAAGGCGTTGGCGAAGCGCCGTTCCCCCTCGGGCGTGAGGCGGAGGTAGACGACACGGGCATCGTCGCTCGACGGTTCCCGGCGGACGAGGCCCGCCGTCTCGGCCCGGGCCACGAGCTCGGTGATGCTGCTCTGCGCGAGGCTGAGGCGCTCGGCGAGCTCGGTAACCGTTGACCGTTCGCTGAGATCAGGCGCTCCTTTGATCATCAGCAGGAGGAGGTAGCGGCGAGGCGTGAGCCCGTTCTCGCGGGCAACTCGCTCGGCCTCGTTCCCGAAGCGCCGGAGTGCGACCCGGAACTCAGCAACAAGCGCGGCCTCCTCGGCGCTAGGGACCTGGGTCGTCTCCTGGACTTGCTCCATGCTCACAGAGATGGATCGTACGGAGTCGGCGCAAGGATGATGCGGGCGTGCAGAGCCTGATCGACGCGATCGATGCGTTCCTCGCCGGGATTACGGGGATCTCCTGGACGCCGCTTGTGCTCGCGGTCTGCTGCCATCTCGGTCGAATTGTCTCGCGTTCGCGGGCGTGGCGAAACGTCATCGCTGCGGCGTACCCCGGTGAACGCGTCCGTTGGAGGGACGTCTACGGGGGGTACGTCGCAGGCGTCGGGGTCAACGCCATCCTGCCCGGGCGAGGTGGAGACCTCCTGCGGCTCTACATCGTCAAGCACCGTGTCGACGGCGCGACCTATCCCACGCTCGCCTCGACGATGCTCGCCGACGGCCTCTTCGACCTCTTCGCCGCCGGCCTGCTGCTCGCGTGGGCGCTCTACGAAGGGATCCTTCCGGGGAGCAGCGTGTTGCCGAGCCTGCCCGGAACCGACTGGCTCTGGGTCTTCCGGAACCCGGTGCAGTCGCTCGTGATCGCGGGCTTCTTCCTCGCGATCCTCCTGATCGTCCTCGGCCTCTACTTCCCCCGGATCACCGCGTTCTGGGACCGCGTTCGCCAGGGGCTCGCGATCCTGCGGACGCCTCGCCGGTACTTGCGGTACGTGGCGCTCTGGGACGCGGTCGACTGGCTCCTGCGCCTGACGGCGATCTTCTTCTTCCTCGAAGCTTTCGGATTGCCGGCGACGGTGCACAACGCACTCGCGTACCAGGTCGCAGGAAGCCTCTCGACGGCCCTACCGCTCACTCCCGCGGGAATCGGAACCGAGCAGGCGCTGCTCGTCTACATCTTTTCGGGAACTGCGCCTACCTCGGACATCCTCGCCTTCAGCGTCGGCGTGAAGCTCATCACCGTGGCGATCAACGTCGCGCTCGGCGCGACGGCCGTGATCGTCATGCTGGGATCGGTCCGCTGGAAGCACCGCGTCGAGGCGGACGCCGCGGGCCGGGTGTAGCCCTTAGCTCTTCACCAGCGCCTCCGTCGGCGGCGGCCGATGCGGCCTCGGCCGCCGCCGGCGGCGGCGCCCGCAGAAACATCTACGAGAAGCGTATCGCCCTTCGGGAGAGTCGTAACATTCTTGCGCCTTGACCTTGCCTAGGGATTTCAGTAGCTTGGCTAGGAGCTAGTAGGCACTAACTTCGCCGAGAGAGGGGACATGGAAGCAGCCGAGGACGGCAGTCGCGACGGCGCGGTCGTAACTGCGCACGAGATCACTCGCCGCTACGGCGAGGGCGACACCGCTGTGGACGCGCTCCGAGGAGTCTCGCTGGAGGTGGAGCGGGAGAAGCTGACGGCCGTGATGGGGCCGTCCGGCTCAGGCAAGTCGACCCTCATGCACATCCTCGCCGCACTCGACCGGCCGACGTCGGGGTACGTGACGATTGCCGGCACGCGGCTCGGTCAGCTGAGCGACAACGAGATCACGAAGCTCCGGCGCCGGCACATCGGCTTCATCTTCCAGTTCTTCAACCTCCTGCCGATGCTGACGGCGGACGAGAACATCCAGCTGCCGCTGTCGCTCGCGGGGGAGAAGCCCGACCGCGACTTCTACAACGAGCTCGTCAAGCGCGTCGGTCTGGCTGACCGCCTCAGCCATCGACCCTCCGAGCTCTCGGGCGGCCAGCAACAGCGCGTAGCGATCGCACGAGCGCTCGTCTCCAGGCCGACCGTGGTCTTCGCCGACGAGCCGACAGGGAACCTCGACTCGAAGACGGGCGGCGAGATCCTGGAGCTCCTCCACGACTCCGTCGACGACTACGGCCAGACGATGGTGATGGTGACGCACGAGGCGCGCGCCGCATCGTCGGCCGATCGCATCCTGTTCCTCGCCGACGGCGTGATCGTCAAGGATCTGGGCGGCGCCGGCGAGCAGCAG
>DASSXA010000116.1:0-3232 GCA_035704315.1 Gaiellaceae bacterium | reverse complement strand
CGCTGGTGCTGTTGGAACCGCGCGAAGGGCCGGCCGGGTGGCGTAGCGTCGTCTCGACACCGATGGGCGGTGAGATCGCCTTCTGGCAGCCAAAGCGATGACCACGCGAGCCCCGAACGAGCGCGAACTGCTGAACGCAGCGGCAAGCGGCGACCGCGAGGCGTTCGGCCGGTTGGTCGAGCCCTACCGCCGCGAGCTGCACGCGCACTGCTACCGCATGCTCGGTTCCTATGCCGACGCTGAGGACGCTCTGCAGGAAACGCTGCTTCGTGCCTGGAGCGGGTTGCCACGATTCGAGGCGCGAAGCTCGCTTCGCTCCTGGATGTACCGGATCGCAACCAACGCCTGCCTGCGCGCCATCGAGCGCCGACCCAAGCGGGTACTGCCGGTCGACTACTCGCCGGCGGCCGACCCGCACGACGGACTCTCCGACCCCGTGAACGAGCCCATCTGGCTCGAGCCCTATCCGGACACGAGCCTCGCAGACGAGGGCCCGGCCGGCCCGGACGCCCGCTACGAGCAGCGCGAAGCCGTCGAGCTCGCCTTCATCGCGGCACTGCAACACCTGCCCGCGCGCCAGCGTGCCGTGCTCATCCTCCGCGACGTCCTCGGTTTCTCAGCCCGAGAGACCGCCGCAGTACTCGAGACGACGCCGGTCTCTGTGGACAGCGCCCTACAACGCGCGCACAAAGCCGTTGACGAACGGCTCCCGAGCCAAAGCCAGCAACAAACACTGCGCCTCATCGGCGACGAGGAGCTCGGTCGGCTCGTCGAGCGCTTCGTCACCGCATGGGAGCAGAACGACGTTGACGCCGTCGTCTCCATGCTCGCCGACGACGCCAGGATGACGATGCCGCCGCTGCCAAGCTGGTACAACGGCCGCCCGCAGGTGGCCGACTTCCTGCGTGGATTTACGCTCGCCGCTATCAAGCGCTGGCAGCTGATTCCAAGATCGGCGAACGGACAACCCGCCCTGGCGGGCTACCTATGGGAGGAGCAGACCGAGGCGTTCGTGCCGTACTGCCTCTACGTCCTCACCATGCGGAAAGGCCAGATCGAAGAGATCACGGCGTTCGTCAACCCGGAGACGTTCCAGCGCTTCGGTTTGCCCGAATCGATCGCCCGATAACGACCCGCACGAGCCAAGTGGGGAGTGGGAATACTGGACCGGTATCCAAGTAACGACGAAGCGGCATGACGGCGCTCGAGAAACCGCTCGGTGTTCTGATCGTCGGCGGAGGCCCCACCGGGCTCACGCTCGCCGCACAGATGCGCGCGCTCGGCGCCAGCGTCCGGATCGTCGATCGCCGGCTCGACCGTGTGCACGAGTCGCGCGCGCTTGCCGTGCAGCCGCGCACACTCGAGGTGCTGAGGACGCTCGGGATCTCCGAGAAGCTGGTCGAGCGGGGCAACGACGCCGTACAGCTGAGGCTGCACTTCGGCGAGCGAGTCGTGCCCATCCGGTTGTTCGACGTCGGATTCGACGACACGGCCTACCCATTCCTCCTCTTCGTCTCGCAGGCCGTGACCGAAGAGGCGCTGAACGAGCACCTGGCCGAACGGGGCATCAAGGTCGAGCGCGGTGTGGAGCTGGTCGACTTCTCAGCGGGTGAGCAGGAGGTCACGTGCACGCTTCGTCACCGGGACCGGAGCACCGAGCAGCTGCGTGCGCGCTACCTCGTCGGCTCCGACGGCGCACACAGCAGCGTCCGCCACGGCGCCGGGATCCCCTTCGAGGGCGGCCGCTATCCGCACACGTTCGCGCTCGGCGACCTCGAGGTCGACGGCGAGCTGGAGCACAACGCCGCACACGCCTTCGTCGGCGCGCCCGGGATGCTGTTGTTCTTTCCGCTCGGCCGGCCCGCGAGCTGGCGCATGATCGGCATGCGGCCCACGGTGCCTCGCGCTAACGAGGATGAGCGCAGGCCGGTGGAGCCCTCGCTCCCCGACCTGCAGTCGATCGCTGACGCCTTCACCGACGGCAGCCTGCGGCTGCGCGACCCGGTCTGGCTTACCTACTTCCGGCTCCACCACCGCCACGCCGCCCGCTACCGGGCGGGCCGCGTCTTCCTCGCCGGCGACGCTGCCCACGTGCACAGCCCGGCGGGCGCCCAGGGGATGAACACCGGGATCCAGGACGCCTGGAACCTGGGCTGGAAGCTGGCCCTCGTCGAGAGAGGTGTGGCAGACCCGGCGCTGCTCGACAGCTACGAGGTCGAGCGGCAGCCGGTCGGCCGCTTCGTGCTCCGCTTCACCGACCGCGCGACTCGTATCGCAACCTCACCGAGCCCGCTCGTCCGCTTGCTGCGAACGCAAGTCGCGCCGCGGCTTGCACCCCTCGCGCTGGGTTCGAAACGCGGCCGGGCTCTCGCCTACCGCACGCTCTCGCAGCTCGCGATCCGCTACCCGGACAGCCCAGCGATCGAGGAAGGCCACCCGACTCTGAGCCGCGGCCCGAGGGCCGGCGACCGTCTCCCCGACGCGCCCATCGCCCGCGACGGCCAAACCTCCTGGCTCCAGGAAACGCTCGCTGCGCCGAGCTTCCACCTCCTCCTCTGCGGATCCCCCGTTGACTGGGACAACAACCAACTAGCCGCGCTCCATGACCGCTACGCCGGCCTCCTGACGATCCATCACGTGGCCCGCGAGGCTGCTTCTGGTGTCCTGCACGACGTCGAGGGCAAGGCCTTTGCCCGCCTCGGCGTCGAGCGCACGGCGAAGTACCTCGTGCGCCCCGACGGCTACATCGGCTACCGGAGCAGCGGCCCTGCCCTGAATGGCCTCAAGAGCTACCTCGCGCGCTGGCTCCCGGGCAGCTGAGGGCGTTTAGCCCTGGCCGTACTCGTCGCGGCGACGGAGCCAGATTCCCGCCTCGTTGCGTCCCTTCGGCGCGCGATCGAGCCACTGGTACATCCCCCAGAGCGCGTCCACGCCGCGGGAGAAGGCGGAGTACGTGTGGTAGACGACGCCGTCTTCGAGCGCGAAGGCGCTCATCCCCGGCGTCTCCCGCAGGTAGGCCGCCGGGTCCGTGCCAGTCGTCGCCGCCATCTCGGCGACAGGGCCCTCGTGGGCTTCCAGGATCGGCGTCATGTCCCACGACCGGTAGTTGTGCTCGACGATCCCCTCGCGCTGCTGCTGCTCGGTGTACGAGACGTTGAAGTCGAAGTTGAAGTCGCTGCCGAGCGAGGACGCCCACGGAAACGTCCACCCCATCCGCTGCTTGTACGACTGG
>DASSXA010000103.1:0-4781 GCA_035704315.1 Gaiellaceae bacterium | reverse complement strand
GGGCGCGTCGTCGGTTCGGCCTTCGAGCGCGGCGCGCTTGAACAGCCGTTCTGTAGCGATCTCATCGGGGAGTTGAAACTCGAAGACGACAGAAGGCCGCCGCCCGATCTCGTCGAGCATCTCGTCGAGCGCATCGGCCTGGGCGGCGGTCCGAGGGAAGCCGTCGAGGATGAAGCCGCGCTCGGCATCCGGCTCCTGAAGCCGGTCGCGGATCAGATCGATCATGAGCTCGTCGGGAACGAGTTGCCCGCTCTCGACGATCGGCCTGACGCGTTCTCCGAGCTCGGTGCCCTGCCCGATCGCCGTCCGGAGCATGTCGCCGGTCGCGATGTGCGGGATGCCGTACTCGGCCTCGATCCGCTTCGCCTGCGTCCCTTTTCCCGAGCCCTGCGGGCCCAGCAACAGCATGTTCACGCTATTTGAGGAAGCCCTCGTACGAGCGCATCATCATCTGCGACTCCATCTGCCGCATGGTGTCGAGCGCGACGCCGACCGCGATCAGCACCGAAGTGCCGCCGAGCGCACCCGCCAGGGCCTGGGAGACGTTCAGGTACGCAATGACAATGCTCGGCAGCGTCGCGACGAGCGCCAGGTAGATCGCTCCGGGAAGCGTGAGCCGCGTGAGCACGCGGTCGAGGTACTGCGCGGTCGGCGGACCGGGCCGGATTCCCGGGATGTACCCGCCGTGCTTCCGTAGGTTGTCGGCCTGGTCGACCGGATTGAACTGCACCGCCGTGTAGAAGAACGTGAAGATCACGATCATCGTCCCCTGCAGCAACAGGTACGGCCAGTCCGTGTACGAGAAGTACGTGTTGATGAAGCTCTGAGTCTGCGGGAAGTACTGCGCGATCGTTGGTGGGAAGGCCATCACGGCGGCGGCGAAGATGACCGGGATGACGCCGGCCATGTTCACGCGCAGCGGCAGGTAGGTCGAGCCACCCGTCGTCATCCGTCGTCCGACCATGCGCTTCGCGTACTGGATCGGGATCCGGCGCTGGCCCTCCTGGATGAAGACGACGGCGACCACGACGCCGACCGCCATCAGCGGGAAGAAGAGACGCTCGAACACGCCACCCTCGACCCAGGCCCGCACACCGAGCGGAAGCCCAGTGAGGATGGAGGCGAAGATCAGGATGGAGATGCCGTTCCCGATCCCACGCTTCGTGATCAGCTCACCCATCCACATCAGCAGCGTCGTGCCCGCGGTCAGCGTCATGACGATCAGCGCGCCGCGGCCGAAGTTCGCGTCGAGGGCGCCCTGTCGCTGGAAGAGGAAGGCGAAGCCCGTAGCCTGCGCTGCGGCGAGCGCGACGGTGAGGTAGCGCGTGTACTGGTTGATCTTGGCGTAGCCGGCCTCACCCTCCTTCTGGAGCTGCTCGAGCCGCGGGATGACCACGGTCAGGAGCTGGAGGATGATCGACGCCGTGACGTACGGCATGATCCCTAGGGCGAAAACCGCGAACTGCGAGAGCGCGCCTCCGGAGAACAGGTTCAGGAGGGCGAGCACCGTGCCGCCCGCCGACGAGTTGAAATAGTTCTCGACGGTCGACGAGTTGACGCCCGGCGCCGGGATCCACGACCCGAGGCGATAGAACAGCAGGATGAGCGCTGTGAAGAGCACCCGGTGGCGCAGCTCCGGGACGCGCCACGCGTTAGTGAGCCAGGAAAACATCTACTCGGTTTCCTCCGAGGGCTCGCTTTCCGCCTCCGCCTCGGGCTCGGCCTCCTCGGCGACGGGGGCCTGGCGCTGCTTGCGAACCTTCCTGACCTTCGGCTCCTTCAGCGCCGTCACAGATCCGCCTGCGCCTTCGATCTTCTCCCGCGCGCTTGCCGAAAAGGCGTGCGCGGTGACGCTCAGCTTCTTCGAAAGCTCGCCCTGACCGAGGATCTTGACCTCGGTCCGCGCGTTTCTGATCAGCCCCGCCTCGGCCAGCAACTGCGGCGTCACTTCGGTCCCGGCCTCGAACCGGTCGAGATCGCGGACGTTCACGGCAGCCATGAACGTGCGATGCGGGCCAATAGGCATCGCGTCTTTGGAGTACGGCCCGCGCTGCTTGCCGAGCCGCATGTAGATCGGCATCTGGCCGCCCTCGAAGCCGGCGCGCATCTTGTGGGAGCCCGAGCGCGCCTTCTGACCCTTGATGCCGCGGCCCGAATAGCGGCCTTTGCCCGAGCCCGGACCGCGTCCGATCCGCTTCCGATCCTTGCGCGGGGACGCAGGCTTGAGGTTGGAAAGGTTGAGCTGCTCGGCCATGACCCTGGGTTACTCGTCGCCCTCGACTCGGACGAGGTGGCGAACCTTCCGCAGCATACCGGCGACCTCCGGGCTCTCCGGGCGCTCGACGGAGCGGCCGATCTTGCCGAGGCCGAGCGCACGCAGCGTGCCGCGATGGCGCTCGCTCTGACCGATCTGGCTCCTGACCTGGGTGATCTTCAGCGTCTTAGCCATCCGCCGGCTCCTCAGGCTCAGCGGCCACGGCGACGGGCTCCGGCTCGGGCTCCGACGGGGCCTCGGCCGGCTGCTGCTTCGGAACGGGTAGAACCTCGCTGATCGTCTTCCCACGCGCCCGTGCGACCTCGTCCGGCCGGCGCAGGCTCTGGAGCCCTTGCACCGTGGCCTTGAGCATGTTCACGGGGTTCGTCGTGCCGAGGCTCTTCGCGAGGATGTCGCGGACCCCGCCCAGCTCTAGCACCGCGCGAACGCCGCCGCCCGCGATCACACCGGTTCCCTCGCTTGCCGGTCGGAGCAGCACCCGTGCAGCCCCGAATCGTCCGAGGATCTCGTGCGTGATGGTCGTGCCGTGCTTCGGGACTGTGAAGAGGTTCTTCTTGGCGTCCTCGACCGCCTTCGAGATTGCCAGCGGCACCTCACGGGCCTTGCCGTAGCCGACGCCGACGCGGTCGACCTCGTCGCCGACGACGACGAGGGCGGTGAACGAGAAGCGCCGGCCTCCTTTGACGACCTTCGCGACCCGGTTGATCTCGACCACGCGCTCCTTGAGCTCGCGGGTCTCGGCGTAATCAGACATCAGAACTGCAGACCCCCTTCGCGCGCGGCATCGGCCAGCGCCTTCACCCGTCCGTGGTACAGGTAGCCGCCGCGATCGAAGACGGCGGTCTTCACCCCGGCCGCCTTTGCCTTCTGCGCCAGCAGCTTCCCGACCTCGGCGGCCTGTTCGGTCTTCGCTCCCTTGGCGGCGCGCATGTCGAGCCAGCTCGCCGCGGCCAGCGTCTTCCCGGCATCGTCGTCGACCAGTTGCGCGCCGATGCCGCGGTTGGAGCGAAAGACGACCAGGCGCGGGCGCTCAGCCGTCCCTGACACGTGCTTGCGCACCCGCTTGTGGCGCCTTGCGCGCGACTGTCGCGTCGTCAGCTGGCTCATAGCCAAACCTCCGAAGATCCGGCCTGTCGACCGGTCATTTCAGACGGCCGCACGGGCAAAGCCCGCACGGCCTGAATGAGACATCGCAAGCGACGTCTCATGCCCGCTTCCCAACCTTCCGGCGGACATACTCGCCCTGGTAGCGGATCCCCTTGCCCTTGTACGGCTCCGGTGGACGCACCGCGCGCACCTCGGCAGCCGTCTGGCCGACCTGCTGCTTGTCGATGCCCTTGACGAGGACCTCGGTCTGGGTTGGAACCTCGAACGTGATTCCCGCCGGAGGCTCGACCACGACCGGATGCGAGAAGCCGACCTGGAGCTCCAGCGCCTGGCCGCGGAGGGCGGCGCGGTAGCCGACGCCCTGGATCTCGAGGCGCTTCTCGAAGCCCTTCGTGACGCCCTCGACCATGTTCGCGACGAGCGAACGGGTGAGGCCGTGAAGTGCGCGATCGTCTCCGCGGTCCGTCGGCCGCGCGATCTCGAGCGCTCCATCGGTCTGCTCGATCTTCATCCGGGGCGAGACGCGCTGGGTCAGCTCGCCGAGCGGGCCGTTGACCATGACACGGCCAGGGTCGAGCGACACCGACACGCCGGCGGGGATCTCGATGGGCTTTCTTCCGATTCGGCTCATTCGCTTCCTCTAGTTACTGCGGAGCCAGGCACCGCACTCACCAAACAAAACAGATGACCTCGCCGCCGATGCCTTCGCGCTCGGCGGTCCTGCTCGTTACGAGGCCCTTGGACGTGGACATGATCGCGGTGCCCATTCCACCGAGGACGCGCGGCAGGCGATCCTTTCGAGCGTACACACGGCGGCCGGGCTTCGAGACGCGCTTCAGGTCCGTGAGGATGCGCTCTCGGTTGGAGCCGTACTTGAGCTCGATCACCAGCGTGTCGAAGCTCTCACCCGAGCGCACGCTGTAGTCAGTGATGTAGCCCTCCTCTTTGAGCAGCCGCGCGATCTCCACCTTGAGGCGCGAGGTCGGCATCTCGGTGTGCTCGTGCAGCGCCTTGTTGGCGTTGCGGATACGGGTCAGCATGTCTGCGATCGGATCGGTCTGCATTTAGCTCACCAGCTCGATTTGGTCATGCCGGGGATCTGTCCCTGGTGTGCGAGGTCGCGCAGGCAGATCCGGCAGAGGCCAAACTTGCGGTAGACGGCGCGCGGGCGTCCGCAGCGCCGGCAGCGAGAGTAGCCGCGCACCTTGTACCGCGGCGTCTGCTCCTGCTTGTGGACGAGTGCCTTTTTAGCCATTCCTAGTGCTCCTTCCAGTAATGCCGCCGGAATTCTGGGTCGCGAGCCGAAGGCGCCGACTTGTCGGCGCCGACCAGAAGAGGTCGTGCCGGCTTTGCCGGCGCGACCGGCTCAAGCCAGGAGCCGCACTCCGACGAGCCAAGG
>DASSXA010000088.1:0-2578 GCA_035704315.1 Gaiellaceae bacterium | reverse complement strand
AACTGTTCGATTGCTCCTCGCGACGCGGGGCAACGCATCGCCAGCGTCGCGGACAACCGGCAGAGCATTCTCGGCCAGCTCGGAACCCTCCAAACCCCAACGGCAGAAGCGGACGAAACTGTCACGCTCCTACAGCGAGCGCTCCAACAGTCGATCGAGGCCGATCGCCACTACCGGGACGCCTTCCTCGCCGTCCCTCGGCCGGCGGGCTGCCCGCTGCCGCGGAACTCGAACTTCGACCTCGCCGCGCAGTCGGACGCACAGGCAACGGCGGCGAAGAGGAGCTTCGTTGCGGCGTTCGACCCGCTCGCCGAGCGTTTCGATCGCCGGGTCTGGTCGGCTAACGAGTTCTAGATCGTCTCGAAGCTCGCGCGTCGCCGCCCTTCGAGCTCGAAGAGCTTGAAGAGCACGAACGCCGCAGCGGCATAAGCGGCGCCGATCCCGAGCTCCGTCCAGACGAGCCCGGAGACTTCGGAGAGCGACGAGCCGCCCGCGATCCCACGTGCTGCCTCGATCCCGTGCGTTAGCGGCAGGCGGTTTGCGACTTCTTGCATCCAGCCCGGCAGCGCGTCGAGCGGGATGTTCACGCCGCAGAAGAGCAGGAGCGCGTAGACGACGAGGTTGGCGAGGAAGAACACGTCGCGCATGCGCAGTCCGAGCGCCCCGACCACGAGCCCCAGAGAGGTGCAGGAGAACGCACTCACGGCGATCACGACCGCGAGCGCCGGGATCTCGCTCCGGGTCAGCTCGAAGTCGAGCAGCAGCCAGCCGACGAAGAAGGCGAAGGCCGAGGTGATGATCCCGTTGACGATCAGCGGCAGCGCACGTCCGAGGAAAAGCGGCAGCCGGTTCGCCGGCGTCGCGAGCAGCGGCGAGAGCGTCTGCGTCCACCGCTCGCCGCCGACGGTCATCGCCATCCCGTAGATCCCGGCCATGGCCGAGAGCTGGACGGCGTTGCCGACGACGAAGAACTCGTCGCTTTCCACCTCGGCATACCGGCCGATGTACGCGAAGAACAGGATCTGGAAGACCGGCGCGCCGAGCATGGTCGGGATGTAGTACGACCAGTGCATCCAGTTGAAGAGCGCGCGGTACGAGAGGTACCCGCCGATGAAGAAGACGCGCAAATTCTCTCTCATGTCAGCGTGAGCGTCGCGCGCTCGCGGGCGAGCCGTTCGAAGTGCTGGAGCGCGAAGTATCCGATCACGAGGTACACGGCGCAGAGTAGGAGACACATGCCGATCTCCGGCCAGGCGTTGCCGGCGATCGCCGCGTCCCTCAGCGCGTTGATTCCCCAGGTCGGCGCGAGCACCCACGAGATCGGCCCGACCCAGACGGGCAGGAGCGACAACGAGACAAGCAGGCCGGTCGCGAGCCAGACCGGATACTCGAGCAGGTTCGAGAGCGCGTTGGCGTTCCGGTACATGATGAACGTGGAGGCGAGGATTAGACCGAGGAGCCCGAGCCCGACCACGGTGACCGGGAGCGCGACGATGAACGCGACCGGGTGGGCCACGTGCAGCGGAACGTCGAAGAAGAGCCGGCCCCAGACGAGCGTCGCGGTCAGGGAGTAGAGGCCGATCGTCGCCGTCGCCAGCGTCAGCGGGACGATGACGAGCAAAAACGGTGGCGGGACGGCGATGCAGTACTCGAGCGTCCCCTGCCAGCGCTGCCACTGGATCGCCCCGCCCGACCCGAAGAGCGTCGACGACCAGATGCCCATCATTCCCGCGCCGAGCGCGACATAGAGAAGCGTCCCCTCGCGCGCTCCGGCGCGGAACATGAAGTACGCGACCGAGGCGAAGATGATCGGCTGGAGGACGGAGGTGAGGATGAAGAAGCCGGACAGCGTCAGGCTCTTCACATGGAACTTCCAGCCCACCCAGATCAGGCGCAGCGTCTTCACTCTTCTGACACCAGCGTGACGTAGGCGTCCTCGAGGGTTGGTTCGCGGCGGGAGATTCGTCCCACGCTCGCCCCGTCCAGGGTGCCGAGGATCGACTGCGTGAGCTCCACCTCGGGCTGGGTCTGCACGATCAGGAGTTGCGCCTGTTCGCGCTCCTCGATCGACACGGACGTTACGCCGTTGAGGTCGCGGACGCGCTCGACGGTTCCATCGGGAAGGCCGAAGACCTCGACCTCGACCACGGCTCCTTCGATCACGTCTCGCTTGAGCTCGGCGGGTGTTCCGTGGGCGACGATCTCGCCCCGGTTGATGACGGCGATCCGGTCGCAGAGCGCGTCGGCCTCGAACATGTAGTGCGTGGTGAGGAGGATCGTCTTGCCGGCGGAGGTGAGCGACGCGATCGTCGCCCGGAGCTCCCGGGCGCCGACAGGGTCGAGACCGATCGTCGGCTCGTCGAGAAAGACGACGGGTGGATCGTGGAGCAGGCCGCGCGCGATGTGGAGCCGCTGCTTCATCCCGCGGGAGTAGCCCTCGGTTCGTTCCTGCTCGCGGCCCTTGAGGCCGACGAGCTCGAGCAGGTAGTCGATCCGCGGGTGGATCTCCTTCGGGGGCACGCCGTAGAGCTCGGCGAAGTAGCGCAGGTTGTCGTAGCCCGAGAGCCGTTCGTAGACG
>DASSXA010000086.1:0-5401 GCA_035704315.1 Gaiellaceae bacterium | reverse complement strand
TCCCGTTCGATCAGGAGCTCGATCGCCGCTTCCGGCGACTCGCGGGACGGCACTCGCGCGGGTCCGAATTTCAACACGCCCATGTCCGCGGACCGTAGCCCACGGATGCCGTCCGACCCCCCGCCTACCCTGATGCCATGGCTAACGGCCCAACTCGTATCGACCTGCTCGAGCTCGATATCGACCTCCGGCTCACCGACCTCTGGCGCGAGGCGGCCGACGTCGGCGAATGGAACCTCGAGATCGTGGCCGCCTTCATGCGCGCCGCGTACGGCAAGGGCTATTGCGACGCGCTGACCGAGGACGAGCCGGGAGCGCTCTGCCACGAGCACGGCTACCGGATCCCCGGCCGCCGTCCGGCGCCTTCGAGAGAAGCTTCCTAGAGGCTCAGAGCCACAGGGCTACACTTTCGGCGTGGCGCGCCGCCGTGCCAGCCCATCCCGCCTCGTCATTGCGCTCGGTGTGGCCTCGTTGCTCGGGATCTTCCTGATCTACACGGCGATCGCGGGTGGAACGCCGCAGCTGCGCCCCAGCGAGCTCCGGCAGGGCCAAGGCGAGGTCGCGCTCGTCGGCAAGGTCATCGGCCCCGTCACGGGTGATGCGCGAGGCGCCGGCCTCCGCTTCCGCGTTCGCGACGTCAAGGGTGTGAGCTCGATCCGAGTGCTGTACTGGGGCTCGGTTCCGGACATGTTTCGTACCGGCCGGGACGTGTCGCTGAGGGGCAAGCTCCGGGGCGACACGTTCGTCGCGGTCCCGAGCACCCTCGTCACCAAGTGCCCGTCGAAGTACACGGATAAGAAGCCAACCTAATGCCCGAGCTCGGGCGGGTTGCACTCGTCGTCTGCTTCGGGCTGGCGGCGTACGCCGTCGTCGGCGGGGTTCTAGGTGCTCGGTCGGGGCGGCGTCGCCTTTCCGAGTCAGCCGAGAACGCGGTCATCGCTTCGTTCCTCGCCGCGCTTGCCGCCTCCGGCGTCCTCGTCGCGGCGCTCGTCCAGAAGGACTTCAGCTTCGTTTATGTCTACGAGCACACGAGCCTCGAGCTGCCCCGTCCGTACACGCTGTCTGCGTTCTGGGGTGGGCAGGAAGGCTCGCTGCTGCTCTGGCTCTTGATCCTGACCGGCTTTTCTGCCCTCGCCGTTGTCCTGGGGCGGCGCTCGGCACCAAGCCTGTTGGCCTGGACCGTTCCGGTGCTCGGCGCCGTGGCTGCGTTCTTCTCCTTCCTCCTCGTCGCGGTCTCGAGCCCGTTCGCGACGCAGGCGGCGCCTGCTGACGGTCTGGGGCTGAACCCGAGCCTCCAGAACCCGTACATGCTCGCGCACCCGCCGCTGCTCTATCTCGGCTTCGTGGGCTTGACGATCCCCTTCGCCTTCGCGATGGGCGCGCTGCTCGCTCGGCGAGGTGACGAGCTCTGGATCGTCGTAACGCGCCGCTGGACCCTCGTCGCCTGGACGTTTCTCGGCTTCGGCCAGCTCCTCGGCGCCCACTGGGCCTACGTCGAGGTCGGCTGGGGCGGGTACTTCGCGTGGGACCCGGTCGAGAACGCCGCTCTGATGCCGTGGCTTGCGGCGACTGCGTTCCTGCACTCGGTGATGATCCAGGAGAAGCGCGGGATGCTGAAGATCTGGAACGTCGTGCTCGTCGTCGGAGCTTTTGCGCTGGCGCTGTTCGGCACGTTCCTCACGCGCTCGGGGATCCTGAGCTCGATCCACTCGTTCACCGAGAGCTCGATCGGCCCCTGGTTCCTCGGCTTCATCGGGATCGTCGTCGCCGCTTCGACGGCGCTGATCATCTCGAGGCTCCCGCTGCTGCGGTCGAAGACGCGGCTCGAATCGCCCGTCTCGCGCGAGGCGACCTTCCTCTACAACAACCTGCTCCTCGTCGCCTTCTGCCTGACGATCCTCTGGGGCGTCGCCTACCCGATCCTGACCGAGGCTGTGCGGGGCGAGCCCATCACGGTCGGCCCTCCGTACTACAACTTCTTCCTCAAGACCTTCGGCCTGCCGCTGCTCCTGCTGATGGGCATCGGCCCGCTCATCGCGTGGCGACGGGCCTCCCTGCGGGGGCTGGGAAGGATCTTCGCGTGGCCGATCGGTGTTGCGATCGCGACCGGGTTGGTGCTTCTAGCGCTTGGGGCGGGCTCGTCGACCGCCGGCCTTATCGGCTACACGTTCTGCGCGTTCGTGCTGGCCTCAATCGTCCTCGAGTTCGCACGCGGAACGAGGGCTAGGCGGGCACTTTCGGGCGGCTCTTGGCTGAATGCGCTCGGCGAGCTCATCGGGCGGAACCGCCGCCGCTACGGCGGCTACATCGTCCATGCGTCGATCGTGCTCCTGGCGATCGGGGTGATCGGCTCGTCGGCCTACGACACGACGCGCGAGCAGCGCCTCGCGCGCGGAGAGACGATGAGCGTGGGCGGCTACAGGCTCACCTATCTCGGAGCGACGCGTGAGCGCGCCGCGAACGCGATGGAGTTGAGAGCCCTCGTCGGTGTTCGGCGGGGCGGCGAGCGGCTCGGAACGATGCGGCCCGGCAAGAACAGCTACTTCGCCGAGCAGCAGGTCTCCAATGAGGCAGCGATCCGTTCGGATCGGCTGAACGGCGAGGACCTGTTCCTGATCGCCGAGCAGATCAGCCCGAATCGGGTCTTCCTCAAGGTGCTCGTCAAGCCACTCGTCAACCTCATCTGGATCGCGGGGCTCGTATTCCTGGGTGGCGCGCTCATCGCCCTGTGGCCCGACGCCCGCGAGCAGCGCCGCCTCGCGCTCCGGTATGGCCGGCAAGAGGTGCTCGCGAGGGCATGAGCATCGAGCTGGGGCTGGGCGCCCTGCTGGCCGCTGCGGTCGTGATCTTCGTGGCCCGGCCGTTCCTGCGGGCCGGCGAGGGCCCGCGCGCCGACCCGCTCGATCAAGAGGGGTTGGTCGCCGCCGAGGAGCGGGATCGCGCTCTTGCCGAGCTGAAGGAGCTCGAGTTCGATCACCGCACCGGGAAGATCACCGACGAGGACTACCGCGCACTCGTCCAGCCACTCCGGCGTGTGGCTGCGCGGCGCCTCGCCAACGGGTCGGCGTTGTCCAGGGAGACTCCACAAGTTCCCTCCGAGCAGCACTTTTCGGCGAGTTCACCCCCGTCTAGCCGATCAAAGCGTTAGCATTCCGCCGCGAGTCCGCGAGGGAGGTCTCTGCGGCTCACGAATTCTGCCCTTATGGCTCGTCGAATCGTTTGCTGCCTCGCTCTTGCCCTGCTCGTCGCGGCACCCGCGTCAGGCGGTCTCTACGACCGGAAACAAGACGTCGACAACCGCATCGCGGGCCTCCAGTCGAAGCTGGCTCAGGCTCAGGAGCGAGAGGCATCTTTGACCGCCGAGATCGCTTCAGTCTCGGAGCGGATCAGGTCCTTGGAGGCCGACGTGGGCGACGTCTCGAGCAGGCTGGCCGTGTTGGAGGACGATCTCGCCCTGCACCAGCGCAAGCTCGACGCGTTGACGGCCCTGTACGAGCTGCAAAGCGAGCGGCTTGCTTTCCTCCGCAGCCAGTACAAGCTGGCAGTCGCGCGCTTGAGCGCTCGCCTGGTCGCAATCTACGAGGGTGACGATCCTTCGACGCTCGACGTGCTCGTCGAGGCCGAGAACTTCCGCGACATCCTCGAGCAGCTGGAATTCCTCGAGTCGATCGCCGACCAGGACCGCACGATCGTCAAGCACGTCGCGGGCGCGCGGGATCACATGCGCGAGCTCCGAGCGCGAACCGGGAAGACGAAGGCCCGAGTCGCGGCGGTCACGCGGGTAATCAAGGTTCGCACCGAGCAAGCGCGGGCACTGCGCACCCGGCTCATTGCGCAGCAGCAAGGGCTCGCGAGCGCGCGGAGGTCGCGGCGGGCGAGCCTTGTCGACGTTCGGGAAAACGCCCAACAGTACGCGGGCGAAGCGGCCGCGCTGCAAGCGGAAAGCGCCAATCTCGCGGCTCGGATCCGCTCGGCGCAGGCCGCCGCCACCCAGGCGTCGGTCACCTACTCCTCCAGCGGCTCCAGCGACACGACGCCCTCGGCGAGCGGGCTCATCTGGCCGGTGAGCGGTCCTGTCGTCAGCCCGTTCGGCATGCGCTGGGGCCGGATGCACGAGGGAATCGACATCGGCGCCGGCTACGGCACGCCGATCGCCGCGGCCGCGTCCGGAACGGTGATCTACGCCGGCTGGATGGGCGGCTACGGGAACCTGATCATCATCGACCACGGCGGCGGTATCGCGACGGCCTACGGCCACCAGTCGAGCTTCGCAGTCGGCGGTGGCCACGTCTCCCAGGGCCAGACGATCGGTTACGTCGGCTGCACGGGCCACTGTTTCGGCCCGCATCTTCATTTCGAGGTGCGCGTGAACGGCTCACCGGTCGATCCCTTGGGCTACCTGTAGCCCTTGTTTCAACCGATGCCTTTATAGTTTCACCGCCGCAAGCTTCGCGCTTACGCTTGCGGCATGTCGTCTCCCGACGGCGCCGGCCGCTCGGTTCCGAGCGGCCGGTCGTTCTCTTATGGTTCGCCGCGGAACGAGCTTTGCTCGTTCCGCCGAGGTGGCTCAGGGTGAAGGAAGCGGCGGCGAGCTCTGGGACGCGCTCCCAATGCCCAGCTTGAGAGGGTCGCTGAAAATCGTGAGACTTTCAGCGAAGTAATCGTAGGTCGGGCAGGTTGCGATACCGCTCGTCCATGTCGAAGCCGTAGCCGACGAAGAACTCGTCCGGGACGGTGAACCCGACATAGCGCACCGGCAGGTCTTCGACCAGGCGACGATAGGGGCGGTCGAGGAGAGTCACGGCGGCGAGCGAAGCCGGCTCTCGGAGGAGGAGCGTCTTCGCCAGGTAGTTGAGCGTGAGGCCCGTGTCCACGATGTCCTCGACGAGGAGGACATGTCGGCCGTTGATGCTCATGCTGAGGTCCTTGAGCAGCCGCACCTGGCGCCCGCTTGCACCGTTGCCCTCGTAGCCCGCAAGGGCGATGAAGTCGAGGTTGTGCACGATCGGCAGCGCCCGCGATAGATCGGCGACGAAGACGAGCGCCGTCTTCAGCGACGCGACGAGAATCGGTTCCAGACCGTCGTAGTCGGCGGCGATGTCCGCGCCCAGCTCCTCGACGCGCGCGGAAATCTCTTCGGCGGAGAGATACACCTCCCCGATACGAGGGTCCGCTAAGAGGCCAGGTCGAGTCTGTATCTCTGGGCCAGGCGCTCGATGTCGCGCCGGTAGAAGAGCTTGACGTTGACCTCGGGATAGCGCTCTCGCAGCTTGCGGAGCTTGCGGTTCTTCCGGGTCACGAGCGACTGCTTCATCACCGTCAGCTCCAGGTAGAGGTCCTGTTCGGGTAGGTAGAAGTCCGGCGTGAATGCCTCGACGATCCGGCCGTCGGCATCCTCCTC
>DASSXA010000009.1:0-9586 GCA_035704315.1 Gaiellaceae bacterium | reverse complement strand
CCGGAGACCTGCACGTTTCCCGTCCCCGATCCGGCGCTCTTCGTCGCGGTCTTCTTCCCGTAGCTCGTGCTCGTGCCGTACTCGAAGTACCAGCTCGTCGCCTGGCCGTTCGGGTTGACCGTGCCGGTGGCGGTGGCCGAGGTCGCACCGACGCTGTTCACCGGCCCGGTGATCGCCGCCGGCGCCGCAGCAATCGCCGCCACGCCACCGCCCGTCGAAAGAAGAGCGAGGCCGGTGAGGAGAACGGTTATGCCGATCCTCATCTGCAGGAAGCCTCATACCGCAGATGCTGTAAGGAAGGTGCTAGGAGAACGGAAGGATTCTGCTTGGAAGCAGCGCGCGCAGGTCGTCGATCGTGTCTGCTTGGTCGGCGTTCTTGTCCGGCCGATAGCGCTTCACGCGCGCGAAGCGCAGCGCGACTCCACCCGGATAGCGCGTCGACGCCTGGACCCCGTCGAGCGCGATCTCGACCACGAGCTCGGGCCGAACGAACACGGTGATTCCTCGCCGGTCCGTCTCGCGCTCGAGCAGCTGATTCGTCTGCCAGGCGAGGAGCTCGTCCGTCATCCCCTTGAAGGTTTTTCCGACCATGACGAACCCGCCGGTCCGCGGGTCGCGGGCGCCGAGATGGAGGTTCGAGAGCCAGCCCTGTCGGCGCCCGTGGCCCCACTCCGCGCCGAGGACTACCAGGTCGTAGGTGCGAACCGGCTTGACCTTCCGCCACGCCTTTCCGCGGCGGCCGGCGCTGTAGAGCGAAGCTGCGTCCTTGACGACGGCGCCCTCGTGGCCGGTCTCGAGCGCCTCGTCCAGGACACGTTGTCCCTCGGCAGGGTCGGAGGTGAGCACCGCCGGGATCCTGAGCTGCTGCGCGATCGCTTCGAGCCTCGCCGCGCGGTCGGCGAGCGGCGTGTCGAGGAGGTCTTCGCCGTCCACGTGCAGCACGTCGAACAGGAACGTGACGATCCCCTCGGGCCGCGCGTCGCCGTCGATACGCGAGACCGTGTCCTGAAACGCGGCCGGCCCGTCGTCGCCCATCCACAGGGCCTCGCCGTCAAAGACGGCTTGGCTGACCGAAAGGCGCCTTACCGCCTCGACGATCCCCGGCAGCGTTTGGGTGATCTCGTTGAGGTTGCGCGTGTAGATGCGGACGTCATCTCCACGACGATGGATCTGGATGCGGATCCCATCGAGCTTCCACTCGACCGACGCGCGGTCGAAGGATTGCATCGCCTCGTCCACGCTTTCTGCGGTGGAGGCGAGCATGGGGAGGATCGGACGAAAGATCTCGAAACCGACCTCTCGAAGGCCCTCCTCACCTGAGCTCATCGCTATCTCCGCCGTCCGTGGGAGATCGCCCGAGAGCATCAGAGCCCGGCGCGCGATCTCTGCCGAGACGCCCGCCGCTTTCGCGATCGCGTCGATCATCACGCCGGCGAGCGCCCCCTGTCGCAACTCGCCGGTGAGGAGCCGCCTGATGAAGTCGGCCTCCTGCTCCGTGGCCCCGCCGAGCAGCTCCCCGAGAATCTGCTTGCGCTTGGCCGCCGATCCGCTTCCGGTGGTCCGCTGGATCTCCGCGATCGCGCGATCGAGCTCGGCGATCGTGACCGTCGCCTCAGGCGCCGGCGGGCGATCGACGCCGTAGACCGTCGAGTGGCCGACGCCGACGCGACCCTGCCGGGGCATCCCCGCGAGGAAACCGACGGCGAGCGGAATTTCGTCCGGCTCCAGTCCTCGCAACAGCTCCGCAAGAATGGCGACTTTCCGCGACCGCGAGCTCGTCTCTGTAACGGCGTTCGACGCGCTGACGACGTCCGCGAGCAGGCTCATGGTCGCTCATGTTGGCTTAAAGCCTCTAACTGAACGAAGCCTTGAGCCGTCGGGCCGCGCTGGACGGCGCGATGCCGCGTCCTCGGTCTCGCCCGTATCCTCCGGATACGAACGAGACGCTGGGTCCTTGCCTCGCATCCGCCCATCGCACCCCGACGGCGAAGCGTCATTCAGCTAGAGGCTCAGGCGACGTCGCGGCGCCGGAGCAGCCAGCCCGAAACCAACAGGAACGCAACGGCGTACAGCGCGAGAACCAGCAGCGCCTGCCCTCCGTCGACGAACGGCCCGGAGAAGGAGCCCGGCCCGTTGTTCGCGACCTCGTCGGCCGAGACACCGAGCTTCGTCACGAGCGAATAGGCATTCGCGCGCAAGAAGAACTCGACGAGCCGGTCGACGGCGCTCACCTGGCTCGCGAGCGCGCTGAGCAGGCCTTCGATCACGAGCGCGTAGAGGATGCCTATGCCAACCGCGAGCGCGGTTCCGCGGGAGAACACGGCGAGCAGAACCCCGAGCGCCGTCCAGACCGCCAAGATCAGCCAGCCGGCCGCCAGCCCGCGGACGAGGAGCCACGCCGACGGCAGCCCGATGTCGGCGCCTTCCCGGAGCGCGATCGCAGAGCTCGCGACCGCTCCCACCGCGAAGACAACGAGAACGAAAGGGATCAGCGCCAAGGCGAGCGCGAGCACCTTGGCCGCGAAGACGCGCAGCCGACCGGGCCGCTGGATGAAGAGCGTCCTCAGGGTGCCCCAGCCGTACTCGCTGCCGAACGTGAGGACTCCGAGCATGAGCGCGAGCACACCGCCGAAGAACGGAAACCCGCCCATCAAGCTGCCCACCAGCTGTTGCGGGAGCAACTCGCCGAGGGGCTGTTCCGCGGAATCGTTCAGGTAGGTGACGTACGGGACGACGTACGCGAAGACAAGTGCGAGCGTCGTCCAGATCCCCAGCAGGATCCACGTGCTGGTCCGCTTGCGGAGAACCAGAAGCTCTGCCATGACGCTGCGGGTCATGCCGCCTCCTTCTCTTGTTGCGTCAGCTCGAGGAAGACCTTCTCCAGCGAGGCCCGCTCGTGGCGAAGCTCGCCGACGGCGATGCCCGCTTCGACGAGCGTCCGGTTGATGACCGCCGCTGCCTCGGGGTCAGCCGCGATCCGGAGGCCGCCGTCGACACGGGAGACTTGCTCGACCGCTCGAAGCCCTTGAGCAACCCGCTCGGCCTTCTCTAGCGGCTCGGCGCGAACCCAGAGGCTTTCGCGACCGCGGAGCTCCTCAACCGTCCCTTCACCGACCAGCTTGCCGCGGCTGATGACGCCGACGCGGTCGGCAATCTGTTCGACCTCGGCCATGAGATGGCTCGAGAGCAGCACCGTTCGGCGGCCGCGGCCGAGCTCGCGAATGAAGGTGCGCATCTCCGCCATGCCGGCCGGGTCCATCCCGTTTGTCGGCTCGTCGAGGATCAGAAGCTCGGGGTCTTTGAGCAGAGCCGCTGCGATGCCGAGCCGCTGCTTCATGCCAAGCGAGTACGTGCCGAAGCGATCGGACCCGCGAGCGGCGAGGTCGACCTCCTCGAGGACCGGCTCGATCCTCGCCTCCGGAGCGCCGGCGTACCGTGCGAGCACCCGCAGGTTGTCTCGCCCGGACAGGAAGGGATAGAAGGCAGGTGTCTCGATCAGCGCTCCGACGCGGGCCAGGCTCGGCGTCGACCCGGGCCGGGCGCCCAATACGAACGCGGTTCCTGAGGTCGGCCGGACGAGACCGAGCAGCATGCGCAGCGTTGTGGTCTTGCCCGCGCCGTTCGGACCCAAGAACCCGTAGACCTCGCCCCGGCGGACCCTGAGGACGAGGCTGTCGACGGCAAGGATGCGCTCCCCGTAGCGCTTGCTCAGGTCCTGCGTCTCGATTACAAGGCTGTCGTTCATGCGTTCCACGGTACGCGTGTCGGTTGTGGCTAAACAACGCCCGCAGGGAGGAACTTTCACGTCCCCCCGGAGGGGGATGCGGATCCTCCCGGGGGGAGACTCGGAAGGCCCTTTCGCTCGCTACCGTCCTACGACGATGACCAGTGTTGGGCGCAGACAGCTCGTAATCGACGCTGTGATCGCGGCCGCCGTCTTCGTGTTCGCGTTGGGCATCCTGTCCCACGGGAACATCGACTCAGGGAGCCGCGACCTCGACGCGCTCGGCGTCGTTCTCGCGGCGCTTGCCTCGTTGCCCCTCGGCGCACGCCGGATTGCGCCGCTTGCCGTCCTCGCCGTTGTCACGGGAGCGACCGCGGCGCTCTACGGGTTCGGCTACGGGCTCGGTCCTCCGATCGGCTACGCGGTCGCCCTGTACTCCGTCGCCGAGAGCCGTGACGAAACACGCTCCCGCACGTGGATCGCAGCCGCCGTGCTCAGCCTCGCCGTCCTGCTCGGTCCGCACGTAATCACCGGCCAGTTCGGGCCCGAGCTCCTGCTCGGCACCGCCGTCTGGGCGGCGGCGTGGTTCGCCGGAGACCGCGCGCGGCTCCGGCGCGAGCGGCTCGCCGAGCTCGAGGAGCGCGCGCTCCGGGCCGAGCGCGAAGCCGAGCGCGAGCGGCGCCTCGCAGCGGCAGAAGAGCGCACCCGCATCGCACGCGATCTCCATGACTCTGCCGGCCACGCCATCAACGTGATCCTCGTGCAAGCCGGCGCCGCCCGCCTGCTCCAGGACCAGGACCCCGAGCGCTCCCGCGAAGCGCTGCAGACGATCGAGGAAGTGGCGCGCGACACGCTCGGGGAGATCGACCAGCTCGTCCGGGCGCTGCGCGAGGACGGCGCCGCCCAGGACGTGGAGCCGCCGCCGGGGCTTGCCGCGCTAGACACGCTGGCCGAGCGGTACCGCGCCTCGGGTCTCGCCGTCACGGTCAGGATCGACGGCTCACGGCGGGCGCTCCCTCCCGGCGTCGACCAGGCCGCGTACCGCATTCTCCAGGAAGCGCTGTTGAACGCCGCGCGTCACGGGACCGGCAGTGCCGAGGTCGAGATCGACTTCGGGCCGACCATGCTCGAGGTCAACGTGACCAACCCCACTCCGCCCGGTGCGCTGCTTCGCAACGGCGGCGGTCACGGAATCGTCGGCATGCGTGAGCGGGCCCAGCTGCTCCGCGGCACCCTCGAGGCCGGCGCCCGCAACGGCAGGTACCACGTCCATGCCCGCCTGCCCTATGGCGAGGAGCAAACATGAGCGCCGCTCAGGTACGCGTGCTGATCGTGGACGACGACGACCTCATGCGCGCCGGCCTGGAGGCTGTTCTCTCCAGCGACGAGACGGTTGCCGTCGTCGGTCAGGTGTCGGACGGGCGCACCGCGGTCGAGCAAGGACGAGCGTTGAGACCCGACGTGGTCCTCATGGACGTGCGGATGCCGAACTTGGACGGCATCGCGGCGACGCGCGAGCTGGTCACCGCCGCTCCTGAAGCCAAGGTCGTCATCCTGACCACCTTCGAGCGGGACGACTACATCTTCGGCGCGCTGAATGCGGGCGCCTCCGGCTTCCTGCTCAAGCGTACGAGCCCGGAAGAGCTGATCGCGGCGATCCACGCCGTAGCCGCAGGCGACTCGCTGCTCTCACCGTCGGTCACGCGCCGAGTCATCGACCGAATGGCACAACAGCCGACCGCCGAAGTCGGCTTCGACGACCGCCTCGGCGAGTTGACGCCGCGGGAGCGCGAGGTGCTCGAGCAGGTTGCCCGCGGCCTCTCGAACAGCGAGATCGCCGCCGCCCTCGTGATCGAGGAATCGACCGTGAAGACGCACGTGAAGCGGATCCTGATGAAGCTCCGTCTCCGCGACCGCGTCCAGGCGGTGATCTTCGCCTACGAGAGCGGGCTCACGCGGCCGGGCCCCAAGACGGCCGCCTGAGGCCCCGAGTCGTCCCCCCGGACGACGGAAGGATCATCCTCCGGCCGGATGCAAGATCCCTCGGCTGGGCGACGAAATCACCGCGCTTCCAGCGCAATCTGTCTCTCATGGAACGAACCCCAATGAGAGGAGCAACGATGATCCACCCAGGAGACAGGCTCGAGAACCCGGTGACCGGCGAGGTGCTGATCTTCCATCGCACGGCCACAGAGACAGAAGGCGAGTATGTGCTGGTCGAGACGATCGTGCGGCCCGACGGCTTCGTGGCCGCCGCGCACGCACATCCCTACCAAACCGAGCGCTTCGAAGTTCTCGAAGGGCAGCTCGAGCTCCGTGTGGGCGACGAAGAGATCGTCGCGGGGCCGGGAGAGGTCGCGGTGGTCTCACCCGGAACGGCGCACCGGTTCTGGAACGCCGGCGAGACGGAGGTCCGCTTCCTCTGCGAAGTGCGTCCCGCGCTCCAGTTCGAGTCGCTGATCGAGACCATGTTCACCCTCGCAGCCGAGGGCAAGACGAACCGCAAGGGGATGCCCAACCCGCTTCGGCTCGCGGTGATCGCGAAGGCGCACTTCGACACCGTTCGGCTTCCGTTCCCACCCGTCTGGATGCAGCGTGCAGGGCTTGCGCTCGCGGCGCCGCTCGGCAAGGCGCTCGGCTACCGCGAGACCGTACCCATGCCGGTAACGTCCACTTGATGGACGCCGATCGAGCCCGTGAATTGCTGGCGGCCGAGCGCGAGCGGATCGAGCGGTCACTCGCTCGCCTCGGCCACCAGCCCGATAGCGAACCAGCCGACGAGTACGACCCAGCGAACCTCGCTTCCGACCTCTACCAGGACGAGTTCGACCAGGGGCTCGCGGAGGACCTGCGGGAGCAGCTCGCCGCGGTCAAGCGAGCCGAGGAACGCGTTGCAGCAGGCACGTACGGCCTCTCGATCGAAAGCGGCGAGCCGATACCGGACGACCGCCTCGAGGCGCTGCCGACGGCGGAGCTGACGGCAGAGGAGGAGCGGCGGCGGAGGTCGTAACCCGCGACATCGAGACGCCGGAGGGCCTCGCGCGCGTCCATCTCCACGCCGTCGAGGAGCCACGCGCGGCGCTCGTCCTCGGACACGGGGCAGGCGGAGGGGTGCAGGCGCCGGACCTTGTCGCAGCAACCGCCGCCGCAAACTCGGAGCGGTTCACCGTTGCTTTGGTGGAGCAGCCCTACCGCGTCGCCGGCCGGCGCTCTCCCCCACGCGCGCCGAAGCTGGACGACGCCTGGATCGCGGTCGTCGAAGAGCTGCGGGCCGGCGAGCTGGCCGGCCTGCCCCTGATCGTCGGCGGTCGCTCACTCGGCGCCCGGGTCGCCTGCCGCACGGCGGAGGCGACGGGCGCACTCGCAGTCCTCTGCCTCGCGTTCCCGCTCGAGCCGCCGCGCCGCGGAGGCAAGCCGCCCGAGAGCCGCCTGGCGGAACTGGACGCGGTCAACCTGCCGACGCTGGTCGTCCAAGGCAAACGCGATCGCTTCGGAATCCCGCCCGAGACCGGGCTGCGCGAGGTGGTCGAGGTACCCGGCGACCATGGCCTCAAGGCCGACCCGGAAGCCCTAGCGGCGGCGGTGCGCGACTGGCTGGCGGGCGTCACCGCCGAGCCGGTACTCGCCAAGTAACACCGGAGTCAAGCTTCTGATTCGGCCGGTGCGTAGGTCGCGAGGATCGCGCCCGTCGTCGTGACCTGGCTGTCGACGAGCCGCCACGGCCTGAGGGCACCGTCGTCGTTGAAGACACGCTTGCCGCCGCCGACGACGAGCGGATCGATCATCACCCGGAGCTCGTCGACCAGGTCGTTCGCGATGAGCTCGCGCACCAGCTCACTACTGCCGATGACGTGCAGGTCGCCGTCGCCGTCCTCCTGCTTCAGCGCCGGAACGGCCTCCGCAATGTCGCCCTCCAGCACCGTCGAGTTCTGCCACTCGAGCGGCTCCGACAGCGTCCTCGAGGCCACGTACTTCGGCTTCGTGTTCAGAGGCTCGGCGATCACCTGCTCCTCCTCGGGGGCGTTCGGCCAGTAGGCCGCGAAGATCTCGTAGGTCCGGCGCCCGAGCAGGAAGCCGCCCGCCTCGTTGATGCCCTCGAGTACCTCCTTCTGGGCGACCTCGTCCATATAGGGCATGTGCCAGCCGCCGTGCTCGAAGCCGCCGCTCGTGTCCTCGTCTGCACCGCCGGGCGCCTGCACGACCCCGTCTAGGGTCATGAACTCGTTCACGATCACCATGCGCATCTTGATCTCCTTCCTAGCTCAGGCTTCGCTCGGAGCTCTCTCCACGGCCCGCGGGACCGGAGTCTCGCCGTCATGCGGCGGCTCGATCGTGATGTTCGGGAGCAGCCGGTCGAGCCAGCGCGGGATGTACCACGTCTTCTCGCCCATCAAGGTCATGAATGCTGGGATGAGCGTCATCTTCACGACCAGCGCGTCCGTCAGGATTGCCACCGCGAGCAGCAGGCCGAACTCCTTGGAGATTCGGTCGGGGGTGAGGATGAAGGCCGAGAAGACCGTGGCCATGATGATCGCCGCCGCAACGATGACGCGCCCGATCGCCGCGAGCCCGTGCTCGACCGCCTCCCTCGTGTTCAGCCCGTGGACGTGCTCCTCCCGAATGCGGCTCGCGAGAAACACCATGTAGTCCATAGACAGGCCGAAGAGGATCGCGAACGCGATCGGCGGAACGAAGGTCTCGATCGGTCCCTTCCGGTCGAGCCCCGTCAGGCTCATCCCGTATCCCTCCTGGATCACGAGCGTGAGCACGCCGAACCCGATGAACGCCGACAGGATGGTCGTGATCGCCGCCGTCAGGGAGATGACGATCGACCGGAAGGCCATGGCGAGCACGATGAACGTGACGCCGATGATGTAGAGCAGGAAGAGCGGCAGCCGCTGCATGATCCGGTCGGCGATGTCGATGAAGGCTGCGTTCAGCCCCGACACATAGACGGCAGCGGTGCTCCCCTTAGTCGCCGCCGGCACGACGTCGTCGCGCAGTCGATGGACGAGCTTCGCGGTCTTCTCGTCCTGCGGCGCCGAATTGGGCGTGACGAACACGATCGCGACGGTCTTCGCTTTGTTGAACTGCGGCTTCGCGACCGAGGCAACGTCGTCGAGCCCGCGGACGCCGTCGTAGACCCGCTGCGGAGCGCCTTCGTCCCCCTTCACGTCGACCACGATCGGGATGGGGCCGTTGAAGCCCGGCCCGAAGCCCTCGGCGAGAAGGTCATAGGCTCGACGTGCGGTCTGGTTTTTCGGCTGGGTCCCCTGGTCGGAAGCGCCCAGTCGCACGAGCCCCGACGTCCCGGCCAGGAGGAGACCGGCCACGAGCAGGATGACGAAGATCGGCTTGGCGTGACGGGTCACGAACCGGCCCCAGCGCCCGATCCACGACTTCTCGCGACCGGCCTCGGAGTCGTCGACCGGCTTGAGGAACGGCACCTTCCACCGATCGATCTTGTGCCCGAGCTTTGCGAGCACCGCGAGCAAGAGCGAGTTGGCGATCAGGACCGTCGTCAGCACGCCGAGGGCCGCGCCGATGCCGAGCTTGGTCACGAAGTCGAGGCCGAAGAACGCGAGGCCGGTGACAGAAATCGCAACCGTGAGGCCCGCGAACAGCACGGCCCGGCCGGCGGAAGCACCGGCCTCGGCCGCAGCGTCGACCGGCGACATCCCTTCGTGCAGGAACTGCCTGAACCGCGTGACGATGAAGAGCGAGTAGTCGATCCCGACGCCGATGCCGATCATCGACACGAGGATCGGCGTGATCGTGTTGATGTCGGTGAGCCCGGCGAGGATGAACAGGAGGAGGAACGCCGTTCCGACGGCCACGAGCGCCAGCGCAATCGGAATCGCG
>DASSXA010000182.1:0-4903 GCA_035704315.1 Gaiellaceae bacterium | reverse complement strand
AAGTACGACCCGTCCGGGAACGCCGCAGAGGCCTACCGGGAGCTCGCGAAGGAGGTGCTCAATGGCGCGAAAGCGCGCAAGCATGCGTGAAGGGCCGCTCGCGGAGCTCTTCCGGGCGACCGAGGCCGCCCAGCGTCAGGCGGAGAAGGAAGGCAGGGCCGTTCCGGGAGAGCCGCTCGAAGAGACCGTCGAGCATCCTCCGCCGACCCCACATCTCGAGGTAGCCCCCGAGCCCGAGGAGCGGGAGGCGCCGGTATCTCCGGCACACCCGGCCCCCGAGGTCCCGGAGCGTACGATCCACCGCCCCGACCCGCCGGCCGATCGCGGCATCGCCCGCCTGCTCGAACCGTTGCCGGAGCCGCCGCCGCGACTCCATCGATCTCCGACATCCGACTCCGCGTACCAGGCGGTCATCCGCGTCGTCGGAGTCGGCGGCGCCGGGCTGAACGCGGTCAACCGGATGATCGACGCCGGCCTCTCGGCGGTCGAGTTCATCGCGGTCAATACCGATCTCCAGCAACTGGGGCTCAGCGACGCCGATGTCAAGATCCACATCGGACGCGACCTCACCGGCGGCCTCGGCTCAGGAGCGGAGCCCGACATCGGCAAGCGAGCGGCTGAAGAGTCCCATGACCAGATCAAGCGTGCTCTGCGTGGGTCCGACATGGTCTTCGTCACCGCCGGAGAGGGCGGTGGGACCGGATCGGGCGCGGCGCCCGTCGTCGCGAGCATCGCCCGCGAGGTGGGAGCGCTGACAGTTGGGATCGTCACCATGCCGTTCCGCTTCGAGGGAACGAAGCGCCGCTCGCAGGCGGAGGAGGGTGTCCACTACCTGCGCGAGGACTGCGACACGGTGATCGTCATCCCGAACGAGCGGCTCCTCGAGGTGCTCGACAAGCAGACCTCGATGCTCGACGCATTCAAGATCGCCGACGACGTGCTTCGACAGGGCGTCCAGGGGATCTGCGACCTCATCACCGAGCCGGGCCTGATCAACGTCGACTTCGCCGACGTCCGGACGATCATGAAGGGCGCCGGCTCGGCGCTGATGGGCATCGGCTTCGCAACCGGAGAGAACCGGGCGGCCGAGGCCGCCGAGCGTGCTCTGCGATCGCCGCTCGTCGACACCGAGCTGGTGAGCGCCCGCGGAATCCTGCTCTCCATCGCCGGCGGAAACGACCTCTCGCTGTACGAGGTCAACGAGGCCGCCGAGCTCGTTCGCCAGGCAGCCACCGACGATACGAACATCATTTTCGGGGCGACGGTGGACGAGCGGCTCGAGGGCCAGGTCTGGGTGACAGTGATCGTGACCGGCGTCGGCCAGCGCGCGAGGCGGCCGGTCCGGGGTGCGCCCGACAGCACGAGGAGCGCCCAGGCCGGCGACGAGCTCGAGCCGCCCTCGTTCCTGCAGAACTGACCGCGGCCCGCGGAGCAACGGCGTGAGAGGCGCGATCGCCGCCGGCCATCCACTCACTGCGGAGGCTGGCGCGCGGATGCTTGCCGACGGCGGAAACGCCGTCGACGCGTGTCTCGCGGCTGCGTTCGTCTCGTGGGTCGCCGAGAGCCCGCTGACCGGTCCAGGCGGCGGTGGCTTTCTGCTGGTGCACGCCGCCCGTGACGGCCGCTCGCGCCTGTTGGACTTCTTCGTCACCGTCCCCGGCGCCGGGCTGAAGCGCCGCGACATCGGCCAGATGGAGGCCATCGGCGTCGACTTCGACGGTTCGTTTACGCAGGTCTTCCGCATCGGGGCCGCTTCGGTCGCCGTTCCCGGCGTCGTCGCCGGGCTGGAGGCCGCGCATCGGAGGTTCGGAACGATTCCCTGGGCGAAGCTCTTCGAGCCGGCGATCCAGCTCGCGCGGGAGGGAGTCGAGATGACCGAGGAACAGGCGTACCTGCACGCGATCCTCGACCTGATCCTGCGGCACACCGATGGTGGTCGTGCGATCTACGGGCCGACGGGCGAACACCTCGTTGCCGGCGATCGCCTGGTCATGCACGACCTCGCACGGACCATGGAGCGTCTCGCCGATGGCGGCGCGCGCGAGTTCTATGCCGGAGCGCTCGCCCGCGAGGTCAGCGGCCACGTGCGCGCCGGAGGCGGAGCGTTGACGCGCGATGACCTGACTAGGTATCGCGCTGTCTGGCGACGACCGGTCAGCGCCGACTTCCGCGGTCACCGCTTCGTCTCGAACCCGCCGCCGTCCTCCGGCGGCGTCTTGCTCGCGTATGCCCTCCGTTTGCTCGACACCGCTGGTCTGGGTGGACGAGCAGGGACGGCAGGGGCGATCGCGCGGCTCGTGGAGGTGATGCGTGAGGAAGCGCACGTTCAGCAGCGCGGCTTCTCACGAGAGCTCGTCCGCGGCCGGCTGGCGGAGCGGCTCACCGACGAGCGCCGGATCAAGGAGGTCACGGCACGGCTGACCGCCGGCCCCACGCGCGCTCCACGCCAGCCCGCCGAGCCGTCGCGCACGACGCACATCTCCGTCGTGGACGCCGCGGGCAACGCCGCCTCGATGACCGCATCGACCGGCGCCGGCTCCGGAGTGATCGTCCCGGGCACCGGCGTGCAGCTGAACAACATGCTCGGCGAGTACGACGTCAACTTTGCCGGCCCACGCCGAGTCGCTGGGGGCCGGCTGACGAGCATGATGGCCCCCTCGGTCGTGCTCCTTGACGGCCGGCCGAGGCTGGTCGTCGGGAGCGCAGGCTCGCACCGCCTTCGCGGCGCGATTCTCCAGATCGTCGTCAACGCGATCGGCCACGACCTGCCCGTGAAGGATGCGATCGGGGCGCCACGAGTGCACCTGGAGGAAGGGAACGTCCACTGCGAGGGAGGCACCGATCGCGGCGTCCTCGACGAGCTCCAGGCCCGCGGCTACGACGTCGTCCGCTGGCGGCGCCGGAATCTGTACTTCGGCGGCGCTGCGGCCGTCGAGCGCCGGCCGGATGGAACGCTGTCGGCGGCCGGGGATCCGCGTCGCGGCGGACGCGGAATCGTCGTCGGTGCCTGAAGCGCCGGTCATCCGGCCGGCGCATCCGCGAGACGCGGCGGCCCTCGTCACCCTCGCCGAGGAGATCGCTGCGGAGCCGGAAGGCTGGCTGATCTCGGACGGCGGCTGGCGGACGGCGGCGGACGAGCGCCGCTACCTGCGGGCGCTCCGTCGTTACCACGACGCTGCAGTGTTCGTCGCTGAGACGGATGAAGGCATCGTCGGTCGCCTCTCCGTGGGCCGGGATCCGCATCCGGCCAGCCGCCACGTCGCCGATCTGGGTTTGATGGTCGCGGCTAGCCATCGCCGACGCGGGATCGGTCGGGCGCTGCTGAACCAGGCCGTGACGTGGGCGCGCGGCGCCGGCGTGCGGAAGCTCGAGCTGCACGTGTTTCCCCACAACGAGGCTGCGATCGCCCTCTACGAGGCGTTTGGCTTCCGACAAGAGGGCTATCGACAGGCGCACTACCGGCGTGGCCGGGGGTACATCGACGCGATCCTGATGGCCTATGACGTTCGCTGAGTTAGGCTCACGCGCCGTGTCGAGCAGGCTCGCGGAGATCGCCGAGAGCTTCTTCAAGCCCGCGGTCCGGGACATCGTTCCGTACGAGCCGGGCAAGCCGGTGGAAGAGGTGCAGCGGGAGCTCGGCCTCGAGCGAGTGGTCAAGCTCGCGTCCAACGAGGGCCCGTTCGGTCCGTTCCCGGAGGCCCTCGACGCGCTCGCCGAAACCGCGCCAGACCTGAACCGCTATCCCGACGGCGGCGCCTACAGGCTGCGCGTCACTCTGGCCGAGCGCCACGACCTGCGATTGGAGGAGATCGCGCTCGGTGCGGGGGCCGACGGCGTCATCGACTGCCTCGCCCAGGTCTCGCTCGACGCCGGCGACAACGTCGTCTGCGGCTGGCCGAGCTTCCCGAGCTACGTGATCACCGCGCGCAAGCTCGGCGCCGAGGCGAAGACGATCCCGCTCCACGACGGGCGCTACGACCTCGACGCCATGCTTGACGCGCTGACTGAGCGGACGAAGGTCGTCTACATCTGCCACCCGAACAACCCGACCGCCACGATGAACACGCGCGCGGAGCTGAGCGAGTACTTCGAGCGCGTTCCCGACCACGTCCTGACTGTCCTCGACCAGGCCTACTTCGAGTATGTCGAGGAGCCGGACTATCCCGACGGGATCGAGGAGTACCTCAAGCGCGGCCTGCGCGTGGTTGTCCTCCGCACCTTCTCCAAGATCTTCGGGCTCGCCGGTCTCCGTGTCGGCTACGCGGCGGCTCCAGCCGAGGTAGTGACGGCAATCGGAAAGGTCCGCCGCGCCTTCGACGTCACCTCTCCTGCACAGATCGCCTCCGTCGCCAGCCTCACTGCGCCGGGAGCCGAAGCCGAGATCGAGCGTCGCCGGCGCGTCAACGCCGAGGGGCGGCCGCTGATCGAAGAGGCGCTGCGCGAGCACGGGCTCGATCCTGTCGGCAGGGCCGTGGCGAACTTCGTCTTCGCCGAGATCGGCGAGGACTCGAGGCCGCTCTTCGAGCGTCTTCTGCAGGAAGGAGTGATCGTTCGTCCCACCGCAGGCTTCGGAGCTCCCGGCGGGATTCGGGTGACCGTGGGAGCGCCGGACGAGAACGCCTACTTCCGCGAGGCCCTCGGCCGCGTTCTGACCACCGCCCCGACGTAACTCGCACCCGTGCTCGGCCGGCTGGCGCTTCTGAGAGAACCTCCGAGCTTCGGACTGCTCGCGGTCGCCACGCTCGCCTCGGGTCTCGGGACCTGGGTCGCGTTCGTTGCACTGACCGTCGACGTCTTCGACCGCACCGACTCGGCAACGTGGGTCGCCGCGCTCTTCGTCGCCGATTTTCTTCCCGCGATCGTGATCGGCTTCGCCGCGGGCTCGCTCGTCGACCGCATGCCC
>DASSXA010000354.1:0-14554 GCA_035704315.1 Gaiellaceae bacterium | reverse complement strand
AGGATCGTGTCCGCGGGATCGCTGGGGAAGCGGACGGCGTCGAGCACGGCCGGGACGGGCGCCTCACGGCTCTGTGAGGCGCGCCGGTCGATCGGCATGTGCTGCGCCGCCGGCCCGGGGACATAGCGGCGAAAATACGGGAGCCCCCAGGCCACTGTCACCGCGAGCCCGGCCGGCGTGATCTCGTATCGGCTCTCGAGGTTTCGGAGCGCTCGCTCGAGCGTCGTCTGCGCCTCCTCGAGATCGCTGCGGCGCGCTTGCACCCGTAGCCTCGCGGTCGTCACCTGGTGATGGAGCGGCGGCTCGATCACCTCCACGCCCTCGTGCTCGATCGTCTTCATCCCGGCAAGTACGTGCTGCTCGACCGGGAGCGCCCCGGCCGGCGCGCGCTCGGGCGACTCGGTGAGCTGATCGACGAGCTCGTAGATGCCCGCGGCTCCGAGAGCGCCGGCGGCGGCTCCGCCGAGGAGTTGCCTGCGTGTCAGCCGCACGGTGGGCTTACGCGGTCGGCCGCATCAACTCGAGCCCGCCGACGAGCCGATCGAGGTTGCTAATCACCTTGCGAAACGTGAGCGGGGGGGCCACGTGCTCGCTGACGGTGTAGAGGGTGCCCTTGCGCCGCCACAGGTAGGTCACGTGCCACTGGTCGGCATCGCGGGAGACCGTGTAAATCGTCACGTTCTTGCCGTCGATCCGCCGCGTGCCCCGCGGGTCGCTGAAGCACGGCACCGAGCGTCTTCGAGTCTTTCCGTCGGAGGTCTGAACGTCGATGCAGCGCGGGATGCTCGTCCGGCCGGGATAGCCCCGGAAGTTGACGTGCACGTCGCCGCTTCCGGCCTCATGCCAGAGGAAGCCGACCAGATAACTGCGGTCGCGCCCCACGACGGGGCCGCTGCTGTCCCACTGGCCGCCGATCAGCCCGTCGAGTGGGCTCGGCATCCAGCTCGGGCAGTAGACCGGCGCGTCGATGCGGTTCGCGAGCCGCTGCCAGCCCGGCTTCCAGGCCGCCTGACAGCGCGTGGGCTGCGAACCGGCCGAGGCCGTTTCTTCGGCGCTTTCCCCGAAGGAACACCCCGCAAGCGCGGCCACGAGCGCAACCGGGATCAGGAGCCTCCACACGCGTATCAAGGTAGCGCTACTCCAGAAGGAGCAGCGAATCTGTCGGCGCGTACTGGTCGGTCAGCGTCGGCACACCGTCGAGCGAGATGCGCCCGTCATAGCGGTCGAAGATCCTCTGGCGGAGATCAGGGGCCGTGGGGTGCTGTGCTCTGATCTGCTGCCAGCGCTCCGCGAGGAACGCCTTCGAGGGCGCGGCACCCTCGGTCGCGACGAGGATCAGGTTGCGAACCGTCGTGTCGCCTTCGTCGCCCCCTTGGATCGTCGGATGCACGAGGACCGTCGGGAAGACCGAGCGGTAGGTGCGGTACAGCGAACGAAAGAGTCGCGAGCGGTCGCCGGCGATCGAGCCGATCGTGTTCGTGACGATCACGCCGCCGGGATTGAGCCGCGAGCGAGCGAGCTCCAGGAACTCGCTCGTGAAGAGGTGGAACGGGATCGCGTCGGAGAAGAACGCGTCGATCAGGATCGCGTCCCATCGCTCATCGTGCCGGTCGAGATAGTGGCGCCCGTCGTCGATCGCCACCCGGAGGCGCGGGTCGTGCGGCAACGCGAAGAAGCGGTAGGCGACGTCCTTGACGACGGGGTCGAGCTCCACCCCCTGGAGCTGAAGTTCGGGGAAATCCCGCCAGAGGCGCTTGGGCGCCGAGCCTCCACCGAGGCCGATGAAGAGGACGTTGCGGGCTTTCGGGTTGTAGGCCTTGAGGAGGTGGAAGAGGTCGGTGTACTCGAACGCCGTCGCGAAGGGGCGGCCGAGGACCATCCCGCTCTGGTAGCTCGAGTCGAAGCGGAGATACCGGGTCACGGCATCGTCCGTGACGGTGAGCCGGTGGTAGCGGGTGTCCTTGGCGTAGCGGAGGAGCAGGCCCGAGGTCGACGGCGGCTCCTGGCCGCGGGCGTACCCGACACGTCGATAGATGGGCGACCAGTTGCGGGCCTGGGCCTCGCTGATCGTTCCGCCCGTGTCAGGGGCGACCTGCACCGCCGCGAAGCCGGCGAGCGCCAGGCCGGCGGCCGCGACTGCTGTCACCACGAGTAGGCGTTCCGAGAGGGCGACCAGCGCGGCGGCGCCAAAGAGGGTGGCCGCAGCGAGGCTGAGCAGCTGGTCGGTGCCGAACTCCGGGATGAGCCAGAACGCCGTCGCGAAGGTTCCGGCAATCGACCCGGCTGTCGAGATCGCGAACAGGCGCCCGGCCGTCTGGCCGAGCGTCGTCAGCGAGTGCGCCAGTAGGCGGACCGCGATCGGCGCGACTCCGGCCAGGATCACGCTGGGCACTCCGAACAGGGCGATCGCCGCAAGAAGCGGATTCAGGCGCGGTCCGGCGTCGAGCTCGACGATCGTCTCGAGCACACGACCGTCGAGAACGGGGATCGCCAGGACAAAGAGCGCCCCCAGTGCCATGACCCCCACGAGCAGGTTCGGCGTCGGCCAGCGGTCGGCGAGCCAGCCGCCGGTCCAGTACCCGACGGCGAGGCCGGCAAGCACCACGCCGATGAGGGCACCCCAGACAAAGAGTGAATTCCCGAAGAAAGGCGCGAGCACCCGAGACGCTGCGATCTCCATCCCGAGAACGACCGCTCCGGACACGAAGACGGCGCCGGCGACGATCAAGCCGCGGCGGGGCGTGACCGGGGCTCCCTCTAGAGCTCGTACACCGCGACCCAAGGCCCCGCCAGTTTGCCGATACCTTGCCGGTAGAAGCGCCGGTTGCCGTCGCGGTCGAGCTCGTCGTAGAAGCGGCTCTCGGCTGGGTAACCCCGTCGCTCGGCGAGCACCGGGTCGACAACGGCACCCGTTACGAGCACGTAGCCGACGTTCAGTTCTCGAAGGCGCGCGAGGTTGCGCCGGCCGTCCGGCTTGCGGCCCGGGCCCGGTTGTGTGAAGCGCAGGACGCGGACATCGTCGGGCGCTGCCGTTCCGGGATCGGCGGCGACAAGGACGCCCGGCTTCAGGTTCTCCTCCATCCAGTCGTGAACGACCACACGCGTGTCGGTACGTACGAGCGGCCTGGTTTCGCGGATCGACCAGACGAGTGGAATCACGAGCAGGAGCAGCGTCACCGGCGCGAGCGAGCGGAGGCGCCCCGCCAGTGCGCCCAGCGCAGGCACAAGCGGGAGGAGGTACCGGTCGAAGTGGGCCTCGAGCGGGACGAGGGCGGCAAAGTAGGCGAGCACGAAGGCCGCCAGCACTCGGTCGGGGAGGGTGCGGTAGAGGAGGGCGAGAACCAGGCCCGCGAGCGCAATCAGAAGCGCAGGACCGATGCTCTCCCAGAGGCCGTCGAGGAAGGCGATCGGCGTCCAGGGGTCGTCTTCGAAGCCGAGCGCTCCGCGTCGAGCTTCGCGAAGAGCATGTCGGATGTCGCCGGCGGCGTCGCCGAGGTGGAAGGCAACGTAGGGACTGGTCGCGAGGAACGTTGCCGGCACGAGGGCCGTAGCGACGGCCAGACGGCGCCAGTCTCCCCACCCCGCCACCACGAGCGGGACGAGCAGCACGGCGCCCGCATACTTGAACCCCGCTGTTAGCCCGATGGCGATCCCCGCGGGGATCAGCTGGCGACGGACAAGGAGCGCCAGCGAGCCGGCCACGCCGAGCGTCAACGGCACATCGGTCACTGCCACGCGGGAGTGCTCTACGTGGACGGTCGCGACCGCGGTGAGCGCGGCCGCGACGAAGCCTGCCAGCAGTCCGTACGCCCGGCCGCCGAGCCACCAGGCCGCCACGATTCCAGCGACGGCCAGTGTGACGGCCACGAGGCGAGCGATCAGGTAGGACGGTTCGTCGGACCAGGCCTGGAAGGGCGCCAGGACGTACATGAGCAGGGTCGGGGAGCCGAACCAGCCCGGGTCGAGCCCGCCGCCGTGGCTCATCCGCCAGGCACGCGTGACGATGCTCTCCTCGTCCGGATCGAGGAGCGGGAAGGGGAGGCCGTACCGCACGCCGACGAGCCGGATCGTGGCCGCTCCGGCGACCAGGGCGGCCAGGGCTAGCGCTGGGCTGCCCCAACGGGCTTCCTTCAGCGGAGCGTCAGACCTCAGGGGGCGCTGCGTCGACGAGGTGGGCGACGTCGCCGGCCGCAACGATCACGCCGTCCATGCCCGCACGTTCGAGCTCGTCGACCTCGTCGCGCGTCCCCGCGCCGATGTCGGCGATGGCGAGCTTGCCGGCCGGTACATCGGGGAGCAGCTCCAGGACGCGCTCGAGCGGGGAGTGGCCGCCGGCCGCCGAGGCGGCGAGCACGAGAATCTCGGGGTCGAACTCCTCGAGGACGAACTCGAGGTGGTCCTCGGTCTCGATTCGTACCGCCAGCTCGAACCGATCCGCTAGCTCGTGCTGGACAGCGCGGAGACGCTCCCGGTCGTCGTCGCGGACGTCGACGACGCAGGCATCGGCACCTTCGAGCGCGTCCGCGCCGGCGCGCTCACCGAACCTGGCGAGAATCGGCAGATCGGTGGTCCCACGAATGGACGGCAGGCTGGTCGCGGCGGCCCCTGGTACGAGCAAGGCGTCGGCGCCGCCGTCCTCGGCATCGAGCGCAGCGTCGGGGCCGTCGACCTCGACGATGACGGAGATGCCGTCACCTTCGGAGATCGCCTGGCTGAGACGTCGAGGGTTCATGGTCGGCGTCGGCCCAAACGGCCGTGCTTCAGTGGGTCGTTCGTCACGCTTTCGGCCGTCTTCCGTGACCCAGGCGCGCGCGTTTGCTCGTTACGGTCAAATCGGGGAGGAGGATGGGTGAACCTAACCAACGGCCCGGAGATCGGTGAACCTAACCAACGGCGGCGCGTCGCGCTCAGACGCCGATCGGATGCCAGACGGTTTTTAGCTCCTGGAACGCCGCGATCTCGTACGGGCTCTGATGATCGGCCCGCCCCCGGACGACCCGCTTGACGTTCTCGGCGGCGAGCCGCTCGAGCTCCGGAAGGTCGCCGTCGCCGCCGCTGAGATCGATCGCGTTCACGTCCATGTGTCCGGCGAGCCACGGTGCCAGCTCCGACCTCTGACCCGTGAGGATGTTGACCACACCGTCGGGCACATCCGCCGTCGCGACTGCCTCCGCGAGCTCGATCGACGCCAGCGGCTCGGGCTCCGACGCAACCACTACGGCCGTGTTCCCGCCGACGATTACCGGCGCGAGGCGGGCCACGATCCCGCCGAGCGCTGGCGACTCCGGCGCAAGCACTCCGACGACCCCGGTCGGCTCGGGGACAGTGAAGTTGAAGTACGGCGCGGCAACGGGGTTCGAGGTTCCGAGCACCTGTGTGTACTTGTCCGCCCAGCCGGCGTACCAGACCCAGCGATCGATCGCCTCTTCGATTTCCCCCCGTCCGGACGACAACTCCGCGAACTCCGCCGCACGCGCCTCCATCATCTCGGCGATCCGGTAGAGCACCTGGCCTCGGTTGTACGCCGTCATCGCGGACCACTTCGGGAACGCCCCGCGCGCCGCTCGCACCGCGTCACGCACGTCCTTCCTCGACGCGCGGGCGACGTTCTGCCCCTGCGCTTCGTAGGTCCGGCCCGACTCCGAGCGCGGGAACTCCCCACCGATAAACAGCTTGTACGTCTTCCTGACCGGCAGCCTGCTCATCCGCCGCGCAGCTCCGAGTCGGCGAAGTCCAGATACGGCTCGAGCCCGTGCAGGCCGCCCTCGCGGCCGAATCCGGACTCCTTGTAGCCGCCGAACGGCGACGTCGGATCGAATCGGTTGTACGTGTTCGCCCAGATGACGCCGGCCCTGAGCTTCTGGGCGATCGAGAGGATCCGCGAGCCCTTCTCCGTCCAGACGCCCGCCGACAAGCCGTAAGGCGTGTTGTTCGCCTTCTCGACCGCCTCGTCCGGCGTCCGGAAGGTCAGGACGGACAGCACCGGGCCGAAGATCTCCTCTTGCGCGATTCGGTAGCTCTGCGCGACGTTCGTGAAGACCGTCGGAACGAACCAGTAGCCCTTCTCCGGCAGTCGGCAGGGGGGCTGGTAGATCTCGGCGCCCTCCTCCTCCCCGCTCGCGACGAGCTCCTTGATCCTGTCCAGCTGCTCTCTCGAGTTGATCGCACCGACGTCCGTGTTCTTGTCGAGCGGATCGCCGACGCGAAGCGTCCTCAGCCGCTGCTTGAGCTTCTCGATCACAGGCTCGTAGATCGACTCCTGGACGAGCAACCGCGACCCTGCGCAGCACACATGGCCCTGGTTGAAGTAGATCCCGTTGACGATCCCCTCGACGGCCTGGTCGAGCGCGGCGTCGTCGAAGATGATGTTCGCCGCCTTGCCGCCGAGCTCGAGGGTCAGCTTCTTGCCCGTTCCGGCGAGCTCACGCTGGATCGCCTTCCCCACCTCCGTCGAGCCCGTGAAGGCGATCTTGTCGACGCCCTCGTGCTTGACGAGCTCGGCGCCCGTCCGGCCGTCGCCGGTGATGATGTTGACGACGCCCGGCGGCAGCTCTGCCTGCCGGAGCACGTCGGCGAAGAGCAGCGCCGAAAGCGGAGTCGTTTCGGCCGGCTTCAGGACGACCGTGTTGCCCGCCGCCAGCGCCGGGGCGACCTTCCAGGCCAGCATCAGCAGCGGGAAATTCCACGGAATGATCTGACCTGCGACGCCGATCGGCTTCGGTCTTCGGTGCGGGAAGGCGTACTCGAGCTTGTCCGCCCAGCCCGCGTAGTAGAAGAAGTGCGCCGCCGACAGGGGCAGGTCGACGTCGCGCGACTCTCGAATCGGCTTGCCGCCGTTCAAGGACTCCAGGACCGCGAACTCGCGCGAGCGCTCCTGCAGGATGCGCGCGATCCGGAAGAGGTACTTCGCTCGTTCCGCCGGGGAGATGTCCGACCAGCCGTTCTCGAATGCCTCGCGGGCGGCGCGGACGGCAAGGTCGACATCCGCCTTGCCGGCCTGCGCGACCTCGGCCAACGGCTCTTCGCGGGAGGGGTCGAGCGTCGGGAAGTACTCACCCGACTGCGGCTCGACCAGCTCACCGCCGATGTAGAGGCCGTAGCGGTCCTCGAGCGTGACGATGTCGCGCGCCTCGGGGGCGGGCGCGTAATCCCAGCCGGACGGAACCGGAGAGCGGTCTTGACGTCGTTCGAGGTCGGTCACCTGGATAGACCTCGTCGAGCGTGAACGTCGGTGGGAACGAGCTCGCGCCAGGCCCTCACAAACTCGTCTTCGCGGCCCGGCTTGACGGTCCACACCCCATGCGTCCAGACATTGGCCATCAGTCGATCGTGAAGTAGTCCGGGCTTTGGTAGCGGCCCGTCTTCTCCTTCCGGATCTGCATCAGCACATCGTTCAGGAGCGTCGAGGCGCCGAGGCGATAGAGATCGGGGGTGAGCCACTCGGCGCCGAGCGTCTCGTAGAGCTGAACGAGGTACTGGACGGCCTGTTTTGCCTGGCGGATGCCCCCGGCCGGCTTCATGCCCACCTTCCGCCCGGTCTCTTGGTAGACGTCGCGGATCGCCTCGAGCATCACCAGCGTGACCGGCAGGGTCGCCGCGGCCGGGAGCTTTCCCGTCGAGGTCTTGACGAAGTCGGCGCCGGCGGCCATCGCGAGCAGAGACGCACGGCGCACGTTGTCGTACGTCCCGAGCTCGCCGACCTCGAGGATCACCTTGAGATGCGCTTTCCCCGACGCCTCTTTCACCTGGACGATCTCGTCGTAGACCTTCGCGTAGCGGCCGGAGAGGAACGCCCCGCGGTCGATCACCATGTCGACCTCGTCTGCGCCCATCTCGACGACGTCGCGCACCTCAGCGACCTTGATGTGCGTCGGCGACTGGCCTGACGGGAACGACGTCGCGACCGACGCGACTTTGACGCTCGAGCCCTTGACCTTCTCGATCGCAGTCGGCACGAGGTTCGGGTAGACGCAGAGCGCGGCCACCGAGGGAATCCCCGGATCCGACGGATCCGGTCGGATGGCCTTGGAGGCCAGCGCGGCGATCTTCCCAGGCGTGTCCTGGCCCTCCAGCGTCGTCAGGTCCATCACCCGCACGGCCAGATCGAGGGCGAAGAGCTTTGCCTCGCGCTTGATCGAGCGGCGGGCCAGGGTCGCCGCGCGCTCCTCGACTGCGACCTGGTCGACGGAGCCGATTCGGGGGATCCTCGGCTCGAGCGGTAGCTCGAAACCAGTCGGCAGAGCCGGGGCCTTCGCCATGGAAATGAGTGTAGCCCGGCGGTTCTCTCAGACCGTTCCACGCGCAGGGCTAGCCGGCCGGGACTAGTCCCGCGAAGCCCAGCACCGAGGGGACACCCAGCGCGGGGAGCCCCTCGCCTCCACCCGGGGGCGATTCTAAGGGTGAAAAGCCCGCTTGTCTGGGCCGAGAACGTGCCGAATCTGCGCCGATCCGGCCGCCTCTCAAATACCCAGACGCTCGAGCATGCGCTCGTCGCGCCGCCACCTCGGGCGCACCTTCACCTGCAGATCGACAAACACCGAATGGCCGAGCAGTGCCTCGATTTCGGGACGCGCGCGCGTCCCGATCTCGCGCACCATCGAGCCGCCCTTGCCGACCAGAATCTGCTTCTGCGAATCGGTCTCGACGTAGAGCGACGCCCGCACGACCCTCTCCTCCACCTCCTCGACCTCGACGGTGATCGAGTGCGGCACCTCGTCGCGCGTCAGCTGGAGTGCCTTCTCGCGGATCAGCTCGGCGATCTGCTCCTCGACCGAGAGGTCCGTACGCTGCTCGGCCGGAAAGTACAGCGGCCCTTCCGGCAAGAGGCCGACGAGCTCGTCGCGCAGTTCGTCGATCCCGTCACCCGTTTTCGCGCTCACCGGATGGAGGGCGTGGAAGTCGCCGAGACGCGACGCAGTGTTCATCTGCGTAGCGATATGCCCTGGCTTCAAGCGGTCGACCTTGTTCAGTGCGATGACGACCGGAACGCCGAGGGAGAACACGCGCTCAGCGATGAAGCGGTCTCCGGCGCCGATGCGGGCTCGCGCGTCGAGCACGATCAGGACCGCGTCGACGTCCTCGAATGACGAGTCGACGGTGCGCTGCATGTGCTCGGTGAGCGCGTCGCGCGGGCGCTGGAAGCCCGGAAGGTCGGCGAGCACCAGCTGGTGGTCGTCGCCGTTCGAGATTCCGAAGATCCGGCGGCGCGTTGTCTGCGGCTTGTCGGAGACGATCGCGACCTTTCCCCCGGCGAGCGCGTTCACGAGCGTCGATTTGCCGACGTTCGGCCGCCCCGCGACGGCGACGAAGCCCGACTTCACAGCTCGAACGTGTCCGGAAGCAGCTCGGCCGGCGTCCTGACGACGACGTCGCCGTCTGTGCGCCGGTAGATGACGCGGTCGAGGCCGAACTCGACGAGCCACTGGCGGCAGCCGCCGCACGGGGACGCGGTCACCGCCAGCGCTTCGACCTCGCCGGGCTTGACCCCCTCGGAGACTGCGCGCCCGAGGGCCGTCTTCTCGGCGCAAACACCGAGCGGGTACGCGGCGTTCTCGACGTTCGTCCCTTCGAAGACACGTCCGTCGCGGGCCCGCGCTGCGGCGCCGACGAAGAAGTTCGAGTACGGCGCATAGGCGCGCGCCGCCACGGCGTCGGCGCGCTCGAGCAGCTCGCGGTCGGCGTCGGTCACGACCAGAAGAGCTGGAAGAGGACGAGGGTGACGAGCGCGCCTAGCACGCCACCGGAGAGAACCTCGACGAAGGAGTGGATCCCGGCCTCGATCCGAGTCTGGGCGACGAGCAGCGCCATGATGAAGGTCAGCGACGAGATCAAGAACCAGTGCGTCGAGTCGCCGAGAATGTAGGTCGCCGCCATCCAGCCCGCAAACGCGACGGCAGCGTGCCCGGAAGGCAACCCTCCGCGAAGCGGGCGGCCACGCCCGGTGTACGCCTTGGCCGCGATCACGAGCACGATCGTGATGACGAGGGCGATCAGGGTCAACTCCGTCGGCGCGTCGCGGAGTCGGTCGAGCACATGGGAGCTCGGATCCTTGATTCGCTCGACGAAAACGAGGTAGCCGACCGCGACAGCGTTGACCGTCGCGATCAGGACCGCGCCCGCCGCGATGTCCTTCGCCAGCTTGGCGAGCGGGTCGAACGACGTCGTGGCGACGTCGATCCCGGCCTCGAGCGCGGTGTTGAGCATCTCTGTGATGAGCACCAACGAGATCGAGATCAGAAGCGCGATCAGCTCGAGCCGTCCCACACCCACCGCAAGCGCTGCGATCAGAACGCCGACGGCGATCGCGAAGTGGATCCGCATGTTCCTCTGCGTGCGGAGGACGTGGATGATCCCCTCGAACGCGAAGTTGAAGCTCTGGAGGACCGAGGGGCTGCGTCCGACGTTCACGCTCCGAGCGCCTCCTCACGCGCCTCCATCTCGTGCCCGTGGTCGTAGCCGAGGAGATGCAGCAGCCCGTGGACGAGCGGCTCCCGCCACTCCTCACCGACCGCCTCCGGGCAGACGACGACGTCCCCGAGCTGTCGCGGGACGCCGGCCGGAAGGTCGTCGCGCGCATCGATCGGGAAGGCGAGCACTGTCGGCGGCTCGTCACGTCCGAGGTGCTCGCGCTTCAGGCGCCTCCCCTCCGCTTCGTCGACGAACACGAGCCCGAGATCGCCATCCTCGATTCCTTCGGCAGCGAGCACGCGGCGGGCAAGCTCCCTCGCCGCCTGCTCGTCGACGGCGACCCCACTTCGGTTCGCCACCTCGACCTCGACCATGGGCCTACGTCCGACGCTGCGTGCCGGTTTCCTCCGCATGCGACTTGTACGCCTCCACGATCCGCTGCACGAGCTTGTGGCGCACCACGTCCTCGTTGCCGAAGCGGACGAAGGAGATCCCGTCGATCGTGCCGAGGATGTCCTGGACGGTGATGAGCCCGGAGGCCTGATCGCGCGGCAGATCGATCTGTGTCACGTCGCCCGTAACTACGACCTTCGACCCGAAGCCGAAGCGGGTCAAGAACATCTGCATCTGCTCGGGGCTCGTGTTCTGAGCCTCGTCGAGGATGATGAATGAATCGTTCAGCGTGCGCCCTCGCATGAAGGCGAGCGGCGCGACCTCGACGATCCCGCGTTCCATGTACGAGTTCAGCCTGTCCGCTTCCAGCATGTCGTAGAGGGCGTCGTAGAGAGGCCGCAGATAGGGGTCGACCTTCGCGAGCATGTCGCCCGGCAGGAACCCGAGCCGTTCGCCGGCCTCCACTGCGGGCCGCGTGAGGATGATGCGGCCGACCTCCCGCTCCTGCAGTGCCGCCACCGCCAGGGCCATGGCCAGGTAGGTCTTGCCCGTTCCGGCCGGCCCAATCGCGAACGTCACGGTCTGTCTGCGGATCGCGTCCACGTAGCGCTTCTGATTCACGGTCTTAGGCGCGATCTTCTTGCCGCGGTGGCGCCAGACGACGTCTTCGAAGACGTCACGTACGTCCTCCCCCTTGTCCAGCACGCCGAGCACGGCATCGACCGTCGAGGGGCCGATGTCGTGCCCGCCTTCGACCAGCTCGACGATCTCGTCGATGACGGTGCGCGCCTGGTCGACGTGCTCCTCGTCGCCCTCGATCGTGAGTCGGTTGCCGCGCAGGTGGATTGCGCAGTGCAGGCGATCGCGCAGCGATTCGAGCACGCCGTCGCCGATGCCGGCCAGCTCTGCGGCGACGTCGTTCGGCACAGACAGGGTTTCCTGCATGTCCGCCCAGTGTAGGTTGGATCGATGCCCGATCCGCTCCACTCGCGGGACGAGGAGGGGGCCGCGCTCGACTATGTCGCCGCGGAAGCGCGCCGGTACCTGGCCGAGCTCGAGCAGGTGCCGGTGCTTGCCTCGAGGGACGAGCGTTTCGGCGGATCGTTGCCGGAGGAGGGCGACGGCGCGCTGACGGCCCTGGCCGAGCTGGTTGCCGCGTCGGACGTGGCCACGAGGTCTTCCGGCCCGCGCTTCTTCCACTTCGTCACGGGCGGGACGACGCCGGCTGCGCTCGGCGCCGACTGGCTCACGTCGCTCCTCGATCAGAACGCGTTCTCAGGGGTCAGCTCGCCGTACGGGGCGCAGCTCGAGGCCGTTGCCGTCCGCTGGCTCCTCGAGCTGTTCGCGCTGCCCGAGCACTGGGGCGGCGTGCTGACGACCGGAGCGACGATGGCCAACTTCGTAGGGCTCGCCTGCGGCCGGCGCTGGTGGGCCCAGCAGCACGGGGTCGATCTGGACGAGCGCGGCTTTGCCGGGTTGCCGCCAGTGCCGGTCTTTTCCACGGAATACGTGCACGCGAGCGCGCGCAAGGCGCTCGCGATGCTCGGGCTCGGACGCGATTCGGTGCGGGTGGTCGATGCCGCCGGCTTGGAGCTCGAACTCGCCGCACTCGACGGGGCTCCCGGAATCATCATCGGCAATGCCGGCGACGTGAACACCGGCGACTTCGACCCCATCGGGCGGATGGCCGATCTCGCGGCCGAGCACCGAGCCTGGCTCCACGTCGACGGTGCCTTCGGTCTCTTTGCGCGCGTGACGCCGCAGGCTGCGGCTCTCGCAGAAGGCGTCGAGCGGGCCGATTCGGTGATCGCCGACGGGCACAAGTGGCTGAATGTCCCCTACGACTGCGGTTTTGCGTTCGTCCGCGACCGCGCGCTCCTGCGGGAGCCGTTCAGGCTCACCGCCGCCTACCTGCCGACAGACGAAACCCCGAGCCCGGAGGCCTCACGGCGTGCCCGGTCGCTCGCAGTCTGGGCGACACTCCGCGCCTACGGCCGCGGCGGCTACCGAGCCATGGTCGAGCGCCATCTAGAGCTCGCGCAGCGGTTGTCGCGGCGCGTCGACGAGACGCCGGAGCTCGAGCGGCTCGCCGAGACGAAGCTGAACATCGTCTGCTTCCGTCTCCGGCCTCCGGGGCTCGACGAGCAGGAGCTCGACGAGCTCAACCTCGCACTGGGGGCGGACGTGCTGGAGGACGGCCGTGTTTTCTTCGGAACGACGCGCTACGACGGAAAAGTCGCGTTCCGGCCGGCGATCGTCAACTGGCGCACGACCGAGCGCGACGTCGACCTCCTTATTGAGGTCCTCCTGGAGCTCGCGTCCCGGCGGCTCGCCGTACGCGCGTAGCTCTCAAAGGCACACATTCGGCACACCTGCGTGCGCCACGCGTGCGCTGGATGTGGATACGCTCGAATTGGGGAGGAGGTGGAGGCCCCCGGGGCGGGTCAGGCGAGCTTTTCGCGGACGAGCTGGCTGACCTCTGAGCCGTCGGCCCGCCCCGCTACCTGTGGCATCACGTCGGCCATCACGCGACCGAGATCTCTGAGACTTGTTGCTCCGTTCTCGGCGATCGCGTCGTCGATGATCTCCTCCAACTCGTCCTCGCTGAGGGGCTCGGGCATGAACTCCTCGAGCACCTCGAGCTCGTAGTCCTCCGCGTCGGCCTGCTCTTCTCGACCGGCCGCGCGGAAGGCTTCCTCCGCCTCCACGCGCCGCTTGCGTTCGCGCTGCAGGACCTGGAGCTCTTCCTGGTCGTTGAGCGGGCGCTGCAACTCCTTTTCGGCCGAGCGGAGACTGTTGAGGATCAAGCGAAGAGCGTCGCGCCGCTCCGCGTCGCGCTCCCGCATGGCCTCCTTCAGCTCGTCCTCGAGCCGCGCGATCAGGCTCATGCGGATGCCTCGTCGCTGCCAACCTGTCGAGGGTTCATTTCAGACCGCCGCATGGGCAAAGGCCGCCCGGCCTGAAGACGACTTCGCAAGGGACGTCTCACTCGGGCATCCCCTGAATACGCCCGCCGAGGATGTGCCAGTGGAGGTGGAAGATGGTCTGGCCCCCACCCGGGCCGACGTTGACGAGCACGCGGTAGTCCTCGAGACCAGCCTCCTGCGCCGTGTCGGCAACGAATTCGAGCATGCGCTTGGCCTCGTCAGGCGGAAAGGCGTTCACGTCTCGGAAAGTGTCGACGTGCCGTTCGGGGAGGACGAGCAGGTGCGTCTCGGCCTTCGGGTAGATGTCGCGGATAGCGACGAAGCCGTCGGCCTTGTTGACGTGGTCGCCCTCCCGAACCAGGTTGCAGAAGAGGCAGTCGTCGTTGCTCATTGCCGAAGCTTCCCGCCTCCAAGGTTTCGACCGGTCATTTCAGACGGCCGCACGGGCAGAGCCTGCACGGCCTGAAAGAGACATTGCAAGCGACGTCTCATGCGGCGAGAATCCCTTCGTCCGTGACGGCGGCGCCGCGCACACGCACGAGCTCGCCCACCGGCGCTTCCTCCCCGACCAGCCACGGCGAGTAGTCGTCCCCATAACCTCGTCCCGGCCGATCGACGAGCACGACGTCCTCGCGATCGAGCTTCCCACGCCAGCGCGCCAGACACGCCTCATGCGAAGCCGCACGGAGCCGTGCGCCGCGCTCCTTCTTGACGGCAGGCGGAACCGTGTCCGCCTCGGCCGTCACCGTCCCGGGGCGCGGCGAGTACGGGAACACGTGCACCTTGGTGATTCCCGCCCGGTCGACGATGGCAAGCGTGTTGCGGAA
>DASSXA010000312.1:0-2080 GCA_035704315.1 Gaiellaceae bacterium | reverse complement strand
TTGTCGCCATCGACATGCCGGGATTCGGCCATTCCGACGGTCGCCCGGCACTGATCGCTCCGGACGCCTCGGGAGCGTTCCTGGCCCGCCTGATCGACGAGTGGGGCCTCGGAGCTCCGCATGTCGTCGGCCCTGATGTCGGCACGGCCGCGGCGCTCTTCCTTGCCGCGAGGTCTCCGGAGCGCGTTACGAGCTTGACTATCGGCGGCGGCGCAGTCCGTTTCCCGATCGACGCGGCCGGTGCGCTGAAGGATGTCATCGAGGCGCCGAGTCTGGACGTCGTGCGCGGGCTGGATGCCAGGACCAACATCGGCTACGCGGTCGAGCCCGGTGCCGCAAGCGACAGCGAGCCCGAAGTCCACGAGGACTACGTCAGCGCCTACGACCTCGGGCGCTTCGCGGAGTCGGCCCGGTTCGTGCGGCATTACCCCGAGCAGAACCCCGTGTTGCGCGATCTACTGCCCGCGATCGCCACGCCGACCCAGATCGTGGCCGGGAGCGACGACGACCTCGTTCCGTGGTCGAACAACCAGTACCTCCATGACCTCCTCCCGAACAGCGAGATCAATCCTCTCGACGCCGGTCACTTCGCGTGGGAGCAAGCAGCGGAGGAATACGGCCGCCTCGTCGTCGATTGGGTCAGCGGCGGATACCGGCGCGTCGGAGCGAGCTAGGTGCCAGGTCTCGCTGCATACAGATACCGACTCGCAGTAGGTCGCTGAAAGGAGCGCTCATGGCAACCACAGACGAACAAACGACGACCGGCCTGCAGACCGGCTACGCCGATGCCTCGATCAGACGAGTCACAGCCGAGAATGCGATCGAGTACGCGTACCGCGACCTTGGCGCCGGTGATGTGCCGCTCGTCATGCTGCAGCACTTCCGCGGCAACCTCGACAACTGGGATCCCGCGCTGATCGACGATCTGGCCGCGGAGCGACGCGTGGTGCCGTTCGACAACGTCGGCGTCGGCGCCACAACCGGCGTGACGCCGAACACGGTCGAGGCGATGGCTCACGACGCGATCGCCTTCTTCGAGGCGATGAGCTTCCAGCGAGTGGATCTGCTCGGGTTCTCGATCGGCAGCTTCGTTGCACAGGAGATCGCGCTGATTCGCCCCGATCTACTGCGGCGCGTCGTCCTCGCGTCCTCGGCTCCGCAGGGTGCGGCGGGGATGCACGGCTGGGCGCCGGAGGTGATCGGCGCTGTCGGTCAGCCGGATCCGAACCCCGAGGGCTACCTCGGCGTCTTCTTCGCACCCACCAGCACGAGCCAGGAAGCGGGGCAGCAGGCCGCCGGGCGCATCTTCGGGAGAACGAACAACCCGGACCAACCAACGACATGGCAGACCCGCCAGGCGCAATACGACGCCGTATGTACGTGGGGCATCCCTAACCACTCGCTGCTCGAGCGCGTCACGGCGATCGATCTCCCCGTGTTCGTCGCCAACGGCGACAGCGACCCCATGATTCTGCCCCGCTACTCGCATCTCTTGGCGGGACTCTTAACCGATGCGCGGGTCAAGATCTACGCGGACTCGGCGCACGGCTTTCTCTTCCAGCACCACAGCCAGTTCGCCGCCGACGTGCACGCCTTCCTCGAGGAGGCCGACTGATGCCAATGATCGACGTCTACGCGGCAGCGGGAACGTTCCCCGACCCACACCGCCTCGCGCGAGACCTGGCAGCGGCGGTGATGCGCTGGGAGCAGGTACCCGACCTGCCGCTGTTCGCGACCAACACGGCGGCGTTCATCCACGACCTGGATGCGGCTGCGATCTCGAACGTCGCGGGAGAGAGCAACTACGTCCGCGTCCAGGTGCTCACCCCGGCGGGCGTGCTCGACCGTGACAAGCAACTCGGCGTCGTCGAGGAGCTCACGGACATCGTCGCGGCCGCCGCCGGCGACCCGAGTCTGCGTGAGCGCACCTGGGTGCTACTGACCGAGTCGCCGGAGGGCGGCTGGGGCATCGCGGGTCATGCCAACACGAATGCCGACATTGCGGCGAACGCACGCGCCGCGCTCGCAGGTCAGTAGGAACGTAATGAGGTCGCCAAGTCGCCAGCGAAACAGCGACACG
>DASSXA010000381.1:0-4038 GCA_035704315.1 Gaiellaceae bacterium | reverse complement strand
AGACCGAGAATGTCCTGAAGGGCAACCAGACGCTTGGTAACACGCCTCGTCCGTTCCGGGTAGAGCTCGGAGAGGAACTCGAGCGCATACCGCAGTCGCTTGCACTGGATCCGCACCCGGTGGTAGTCGGCGGCGGGCGAGTCGGCGGCGATCGACTCGGCGGCCGTGTGGAAGGCCTGGAAGCGATCCTTGATCAGGTCGGGCGCAACTGCCAGGGCCGGCAGCGAGGCCGGACCCGAACGCCGCCCACGCGCCGTGCGGAGCAAACGGCTGAAACGGCCGACGAACTGCTCGTACCGGCGCGAGTCGAGGTCCGCCAGCATCGCCTCCCGCGCGGTCGAGCGCCGAGATTCGAGCAGCGAGCGGACGGCGGCGAGGGAATCGCGGTCCGCCTCGGGAAGCTCGACGAGCCACCCATCGACCTGCTCGAGCTGGACGTCGAGATCACGAACAGCGCCGAGCGTCCGGCCGACCCACTTGAGGTCGTGGCGCAGCGCTGCGGCCGAGGGCGGTAGGAAGTCGGCGAACAGCGAGAGCGCCGCCCGGAGCCTGCGGCTGGCGACGCGCATGTCGTGCAGCTCCTCATTGTCATCGCCGAGCCGCGTCCCGGGCTCCTTCGCGACCAGGGCGGCAAAGTGGCGCCGCAGCACGGCGAGCGCGACGCGACCAATTGGTGCATCCGCTTCGATTGCTGTAGGGCCGAACGTCTCAGCGACGGCCTCAACACCGGCGGTGAGCACCCCCGCCTCGTACTTCGTGAGCTCTGTCGGCTGCAGCCGACACGCGGCCCGCAACGCGTCGATGAACGGCTCGAGCGCCGCCAACGCTCGTTCGGGCACCTCGATCTCGAGCCGTTGAAGCCGTGTCGGAGCACCGCCTTCCTGCGGCCGGATCGCAGTCTCATCGAGCGCGATCTCGCCCGGGGGAAACCCGTCCGCCTCCACCGAGAGCACCCGGCGGCGGGTCCGGGCCTCGAAGAGCGGCCGGATCTTCTTCTTGCCCACAACCGCACGTACACGCCGGCCGACGGGACCGTCGCTCTCGCCGAGCAGTTGAGGGTCGGCCTCTTGGAGCCGCTCGGAAACCTCCCGTCGACTACGCAGCCCACCGTCGCAGGCCGCCGCCGATTGGATCTCCTTCAGCGTCGCTTCGGCGACCGCAGCCGCCCCGCGACCCGTCCGGCGAACCCGCAGCGCATAGCCGGCGCGCTGGAAGCGGTGGTCGTCCGTGTCGAGGTAGACGTCGACGTGGCTCGCGCTATGCCTGGGCTCGACCCTCGCGGCGCCGGCCTCTGCCTGGCGGGCAGGGTCGGCCAGCCAACGCGTCACGGGTCGTAGATCAACCGCATCGAATTGCCACTCGAGCTCACGCACGTCCAAACCGCACCCCCGGCCTCCCATCTACCCTGCAAGCAATCCTAAGCCGCGTCGCGCTCATGCCCGAGGTGACTCCTTTCGAGCAAGCCGTCATCCTGCAAGACTTGGAGGCGACCGGATTGGTGACACTGGAAAGGATCGACCATGGCCACGACCACGAAGACTCGGACGCTTACCGATGAGGATCTCGGCGAGCTGATCGAACTGACAAAGGGCGCCGACACCGTCGAGCTTAAGCTGACGGTGCCGATGTCCGAGCGAAGCCGGGGGGCCGCGGCACTCGGCGTCGATCCCCTCGAGGCCCAGATTCGCCAGGTCTTCTTCTTCGATACGCCGGACCTGAGCCTCAACAAGGGCGGCGTCGTGGTCCGGGCTCGCCGCGTCCAGCAGAAGGGGGACGACACGGTAGTGAAGCTGCGTCCGGTTGTCCCGAAGGAGCTTGCGGCAGAGCTACGGAGCTCGCAGAACTTCGGCGTTGAGGTCGATGCGATGCCGGGTGGATACGTTTGCTCGGGATCGATGAAGCGCGCCCTGGTGAAGACCGAAGTCAGAGATGTGGTGGCGGGGAAGCGACCACTTCGCAAGCTCTTCTCCAGGGAGCAGCGAGCGTTGTACGCTGCGCACGCCCCCGAAGGGCTCGAGTTGGACGACCTCTCGATCCTCGGCCCGATCTTCGTGCTCAAGTTGAAGTTCGCCCCCGAGGGACTCGACCGCAAACTCGTTGCCGAAGTCTGGCTTTATCCGGACAACGACATGATCCTCGAGCTGTCGACGAAGTGCGAGCCGTCGGAAGCGTTCCAGGTCGCCGCCGAGACCAGAGCGTTCCTGACTCAACGGGGTATCGACCTGACCGGCGATCAGCAGACCAAGACCAAGAAGGCACTCGAGTTTTTCTCGAAACGGCTGCAGGCAGACGGCGCCTAGGACCGGACAGGTGTCTCTCGAGAGCAGAGGCCTTCCTGCGTGAGTGAGGCGTCGATCTCTCGGGCGAGCAACAGACGAAGACCGCGCTCGAGTTCTTCTCGAAGAGCCTGTCGACCCAGCTCTCGTGGCCGCTCATGAGGATCCTTCGCGTGATCGAGTTTCTGTCGCTCGACGGCGTCATGCAGGCGCCAGGTGCTGCCGACGAGGACACCGAAGGCGGTTTCCAGCACGGGGGATGGCAGCGGCCCTACTTCGACGAGGTTCTCGGCGCGACGGCCGCCGAGGGCATGGCCGAGACCGACGCATACCTGTTCGGACGAAAGACCTACGAGAAGATGGCCGCTTACTGGCCGACGGCACCCGAAGACGATCCGTACGGACGGCACATGAACAGCACGCCGAAGTACGTCGCCTCGAGGACGTTGCACGATGTCGAATGGCAGAACTCGACGCTGATCGGGGGCGATGTTGCCGAAGAGGTCGCGAGGATGAAGGAGGAGCCGGGTAAGAACATCGCCGTCCTCGGTAGCGGGGATCTCGTCCAGACGCTCCTCGACCGCAATCTCGTCGACGAGTTCTTCCTGGCGGTGTACCCGATCGTGCTCGGGAGCGGCAAGCGGCTGTTCCGTGAAGCCGACCAGGTCAGGAAGCTAAGCCTGGTCGACTCTAAGCCCACGAGCACCGGCGGCGTGATCCTCACCTACCGGCCGGCCTGAGCTCCGCCAGCCTTCGCTCGAGGAAACGCCGCTCGGCGTCCGAGTGAACAAGCTCGAGCGCGCGGTCATAGGCCGCGCGGGCCTCTTCGGCCCGATCGAGCCGGCGCAGCAGCTCGGCGCGCGTCGCGTGGAGATAGTGGTAGCGCTCGAGCTCGAGGCGCTCCACTAGGTCGAGTGCGGCCTCGGCGTCGCCCGCTTCGGCCATCGCTGCGGCTTGGTTGAGCTCGACAACCGACGAGCCGGTGCGCCGCGCGAGCTCCCCGTACAGCGCGGCGAGCTGCTCCCAGTCCTGAGGATCGTCTGCGTGCAGGGACGCGATCGCCGCCTGCAGCACGTACGGACCGCGGCCGCCGAGCGCCAACGCGCGCTCGAGTGAAGCCCGGCCCTGCTCGATCTGGTCGAAGTCCCACAGCGATCGATCCTGTTCGCGGAGAAGGACGACCGTGCCGTCTGCGAATCGCGCGTCCCGCCTGGCGTCGTTCGAGAGCATCAGCGCCAGAAGCCCCTGCACCTCGGGCTCGTCGGGCATCAGCTCGGCGAGCGCGCGTCCGAGGCGGATGGCCTCGGCCGCAAGATCTCCACGCCCGCCGTAGCCCTCGTTGAAGATCAGGTAGACGACGGCCAGCACCGCGGCGAGGCGGTCCGGGAGCAGATGAGCCGGCGGCACGCGAAACGGGATGCCGGCCGCCTTGATCTTCCGCTTCGCGCGCACGAGCCGCTTGTTCATCGTCGCCTGTGGGACGAGGAAGGCCCGCGCGATCTCGTCCGTGCTCAACCCGCCGAGCGTCCGCAGCGTGAGCGCCACCTGGGCATCGAGCTCGAGCGCGGGATGGCAGCACGTGAAGATCAGCTCCAGCCGCTCGTCCGGGATCGTCTTCTCGTCCATCTCCTCCTCAACGGCATCCGGTACGTCGAGCAGACGCGTCTTCGCAGCCAGCGTCCGATCGCGGCGGATGCGGTCGATCGCGCGGTTGCGCGCGGTCGTCACGAGCCAGGCACGCGCGTTCTCCGGCGTTCCCTCT
>DASSXA010000363.1:0-8186 GCA_035704315.1 Gaiellaceae bacterium | reverse complement strand
CGCCGATGAGTTTCGGCGCGACCGGGGGTCATAGGCTTCAACAGATGCCGGATCACAGGATCGGAACCCGGGAGGACTGGCTTTCTGCGCGCAAGGAGCTGCTCGAGCGCGAGAAGGCGCTGACGCGCCGCAGTGACGAGCTGGCGCGCGAGCGGCGAGACCTGCCGTGGGTGCGTGTCGACAAGGACTACCGCTTCGAGACGAACGAGGGCACGAAGACCCTCGCCGAGCTCTTCGGCGGGCGCTCGCAGCTCCTCGTCTACCACTTCATGTTCGGCCCGACCGTAGAGGGCTGGCCGGAGGCTGGCTGTGAGGGGTGTTCGTTCACGGCGGACAGCCTCGACGGGTCGCTCGCTCACCTCGAGAACCATGACGTCACCTTCGTCGCCGCGTCCCGAGCCCCACTCGTGCGCCTGAACGCTTACAAGCGTCGGATGGGCTGGAGCTTTCCGTGGGTCTCGTCGGAGGGCATCGACTTCAACCTTGACTTCTCCGCGTTCACGGAGGAGGAGCGCAGGGCCGGGCGCGGATTCAATTTCGGCACGCCCAAGCACGCCGACATCGATCTCCGAACCACCGAGCTCCACGGCCTGAGCGCCTTCGCGCTCGAGGACGACGTCGTCTATCACACGTACTCCACGTATGACCGCGGCACGGACGCGCTGAACGCCACCTGGCAGCTCCTCGACAGGACGGCGAAGGGACGCGACGACGCGAATCACCCAGAATGGCCGCGCCGCCACGACGAGTACGAGAAGGAGGAGGGCCGCTAGATGATCGCGGAGGTTTCGACTCGGCCCGTCCGCGTCGCCGCCCCGTTCTGGGTCGTGCTGGCGTTGATCGGCGGGCTCGCCTGGGTGGTGGCGGCGAGCGAGGCGCTCGAAATGGGCGCGGGCCCGGGGACGATGGGCATGACCTTTCCCTACTTCTTGGGCATGTGGGTCTCGATGATGGCCGCGATGATGCTTCCGGCAATCGGCCCGCAGGCGGCTGGGGGGTCGATTGTGGCCACTCGTGCGCGCTCCGCGGGACGGCTTCCCGGAGTCCTCGCGTTCGGCGCCGGCTTCCTCCTCCCATGGGCTCTCTACGGGGGGATCGCGTTCCTCGTCCTCTCGGGTATCGATTCACTGGTCGAAAGCTCACCCGAGACCGCGCGATGGCTCGGCGTGGGCATCGTCGCCCTCGCCGGGCTGTACCAGTTCACGCCCGCCAAGCGGCGGGCGCTCGACCACTGTCGCATGGCGCTCCATGCCAGCGGTGTCGGGCCTCTCGCCGGCGACCTCAGGGCGGGCGTCCTCGACGGCGCCGCCTGCGTCGGCTGCTGCTGGGCCTTGATGGCGACGCTGATCTCCGTCGGCGTCATGAACCTTGTCGCCATGATCGGCCTCGCCGCCGTGATCTTCGGCGAAAAGGTGCTGCCGCGACCGCGGCTCATCGCCGGAATCGCGGGTGCCGCGCTCCTGCTGTTGGCGCTTGCGGCTGCGATCGATCCTTCGCTGCTCTCGGGGGTTGTGATGGACCAGATGCCGAGGCGGATGTCCGAGTGAGCTCAGAGCTCGACGAGCTGCGGTGGTCGTTGGCCGGCCCGGTGCTCACCCCGGCCGATGCCGAGTACGACGCGGCGCGGCGCTCGTACAACGCGCTCGTCGACCGGCGGCCGGCCGTCATCGCGCGGTGCTTGGGCGCCGCCGATGTAGTGACCGCGTTCGATTTCGCCAGGGCGCATGAGCTCGAGGTGGCCGTGCGCGGAGGCGGGCACAACCCTGCGGGACACTGCGTCTGCGACGGCGGGCTCGTGATCGACCTTTCGCAGGTGCGGACGGTCGAGGTGGACGAAGATGCGCGGACCGCCCGCGCCGAGGGCGGCTCGACGTGGCTCGATTTCGACACGGCGACGCAGGCGTTCGGCCTCGTCACGCCGGGAGGCGTCGTCGGCTCCACCGGAGTCTGCGGGCTGACGCTCGGCGGCGGCATCGGCCACCTGACCGCCCAGCACGGATTGACCTGCGACAACCTCATCGGAGGAGAGCTCGTCACACCCGACGGTTCGGTGGTTCAGGCCGGCCCCGAGAACGAGGAGCTGCTCTGGGCGCTTCGCGGTGGGGGCGGCAACTTCGGCGTGGCGACACGATTGGATTTCCGTCTGCACCCCCTGGATGGGGTCGTTGGCGGAATGCTTACGTACGGCGGAAGCGACGTCCGCGAGGCGTTTCGCCGCTTCCGCGACGTCGCTGCGGACGCCGGACGTGACCTGAGCTGCCAGGCGGGACTGTCCCTGGACGAGTCCCTCGCGTCCGTTCTGTGGGTGGCGCCGTGTTACACGGGCTCGAACGGTGATCCTGAGGCGCTGCGTGCCTTGCGCTCGGCGCCCGGCCTCCGCGAAGACGCCGTCCGCGCACACACGTTCGCCGATCAGCAGCGCCTGTTCGACTCGCCGTATGGCGAGAACCGCCACTACTGGAAAGGCCACTTCGTGCACGAGCTCCCGGACGAGCTGATCGACGAGCTGCTCGAGCGCCTGCAAGGGCTGGGCCGGCCGCCCGGCGGCGTCCTGATCGAATCGCTGCACGGCGCGCCCAAGGACACAGACGGATCCAACGGAGTCGTCGGCTTCCGCCGGGCGGCGTTCAACGTCAGCGTGATGGCGACGTGGCAGGACCCCGCTCACGACGCGGAATCGATCGCGTGGGCGCGGGAGACGGCCGCGGCGATCGAGCCGTGGTCGTTCAGCGGCGGCGGCTACGTCAACTACATGCAGGCAGACGAGCCGGTCGAGCGCGTCAGGGCCGCTTTCGGCGACGAAGCCTTCGACCGGCTGCGAGCGCTCAAGCGCAGGTACGACCCCGACAACGTCCTCCATCGGAACCAGAACATCCCACCGCTCTAGAGGAGGCAGAAAGTGGATCTCCCCCCGGTCGTTTCACAAGACGAGTGGCAGGCGGCTCGCGACGAGCTCCTCGCCAAGGAGAAGGACGCCACACGCGCACGCGATGCGCTCGCCGCCGAGCGTCGCCGGCTGCCGCGAGTTCTGATCGACAAGCCTTACGTGTTCGATGGCCCGAACGGCGAGGCGTCCCTGCTCGATCTGTTCGAGGGCCGCTGGCAGCTGCTCATCTACCACTTCATGTTCGGCCCCAACCAGAAACAGGGGTGCGACGGGTGCTCGATGGCCGTCGACAACTTCGGCCATCCGGCGCACCTGAACGCTCGCGACACCACTCTTGCTCTCGTGTCCCGAGCCCCTCTGGAAAAGATCGAGCGCTACAGGAAGCGCATGGGCTGGGACCGACCCTGGTACTCATCCTTCGCGAGCGACTTCAACGTCGACTTCGGCGTTTCGCCCGAGACTCCCCAGCCGGATCAGTATCAGGACGGCGAGTCCTTCGGCCTCAGCGCGTTCCTCCGTGACGGCGACAGCGTCTATCGGACCTACTTCACGAGACTCCGCGGCGTCGAGGCCGCCGGTACGAACTGGATGCTGCTCGACCTCACGCCGCTCGGCCGGCAGGAGGACTGGGAGGAGTCACCCGAGGGGTATCCGCAGACCCCTCCCTACGATTGGTGGCGCCGTCACGACGAGTACTAGTCGAGTACTAGTGAGAACCGCACGAACCGCGCACGATCAGCTCCACCGGTAGGCGAACCTCGGTCGGCGGCCCGAAGCGCCTCGTCTCGATCGCATGCAGGAGCAGGGAGGCCGCCAACTCTCCCAGCTGGCGCTCGCTACGCGCGAGAGCGGTAATCGGCGGGTCGAGAAGGTCGCCGAAGAACGGATCGTCGAACGAGACGACGGCGACGTCTTCGGGCACGCGAAGATCCGCGGCCCGAGCGGCCTGGATCGCGCCGACGGCGAGCGTGTCGCTCGCCGCGACGAGGCCGGTAGGGCGAACGGCCAGGGAGAGGAGCTCGAGCGCCGCCCTCTTGCCGCTCTCGACCGACCAGACATCGTCGCCGAGAGCGACGTACTCCGGCGGGATTGCCAGTTCGGCCGCAGTCATCGCGGTGCGGAAGCCGTCAAGGCGTTCGATCCCCGACGTGAACTGCGGCGGGGCGCCGACGTAGCCGATGCGCTCGTGCCCGTGGCCGACGAGATGATCCACGAGAAGCGACATCCCCTCGCGGTTTGCGCGCGCGACGTGGCCGGCGCCGGCGCCCTCGACGAGATTGTCGAAGAAGACGACCGGGACGCGCCGCGAGTCCGAGAACCCGCCCGAGGTGGCGAGGAGAATGCCGTGCACGCGGTGGGCGAGGAGCGTGCGGAGCGCGGCGGCTTCTCGCTTGGCCTGGCGCTCCGTGTTCATGACGATCACCTGGTAGCCGGCGCGCTCCAATGCATCCTGCGCCCCCTTGAGCGCCCGGGCGTAGAAGCCCACACCGATGTCCGGAAGGATCACGCCGGCGAAGAACGAGGCCCTCGTGCGCAGCGAACGCGCGAGCTGGTTGGGCTCGTAGCCGAGTCGGCGTGCGGCGCCTTGGACACGGCGGCGAGTCGCCTCGCTCACCGGGCTGTCCGGGCGCAGCGCCCGCGAGGCGGTCGAGAGCGAGACACCGGCCGCCGCCGCGACGTCGGCGAGAGTGGGATGTCCCTGGCTGCGCGTGCTCATCGCCGTGGAAACGATGCCAAGAGGACCTGGGCATATCAACTCGCAGGCTTCTTGACAAGCCGTTCCACCTATGAAAACGTTGCCACCCAGACGCGGATGAGCATCGAGATTCACCGCGAGGAAGGCATCCGCCGGGTCGGGCTCGGCCTGGCAGGCCTCGGACGCATCGGGCAGCTACATGCGGAGAACCTCGTCGGCCGCGTGCCGTCGGCACAGCTCGTCCGGATCGTCGATGCCGACGAAACGGTTGCGCGTTCGACGGGCGAACGGCTCGGCGTCCCGTGGTCGACAGGCTACGAAGATCTCCTCCGCGATCCCGACGTCGACGGCGTCGTCGTCGCGACACCGACGCCGCTCCATGTCGAGATGGTCGAGACCGCTGCTGCAGCGGGCAAGCACGTCTTCTGCGAGAAGCCGATCTCGCTCAGCCTGGAAGCGACAGTTGCCGCGATCGACGCCGCCCGCGAGGCGGGGGTATCGCTGCAGGTCGGCTTCCACCGCCGCTTCGATCCGGACTGGGGCGCCGCCGCCGAGCGCATCAGGTCCGGAGAGCTCGGCGACATCTACTTCTTCCATACGAGGCTGCGCGACAAACAGCCTCCGCCGCTGGACTACCTCAGGCAGTCCGGTGGGCTCTTCGTCGATGTCACGATCCACGACCTGGACACGGCACGCTGGCTGATCGGCGAGATCGAGGAGGTGACAGCGGTCGGAGCTGCGCTGTCGGATCCGGCCTTCGCGGAGCTCCGAGACGTGGACAACGCCGTCATCGCGTTGCGGTTCGAGAGCGGGGCACTCGGCTTGATCGACGAGAGCCGGGTCGCAGGCTACGGCTACGAGTGCTCGACAGAGGTGCTGGGCTCACGCGCCACGGTGCGCATAGGAGACCACCGACGGGTCAACGACCTCTGGCTGACGCCGGGGACCGCAGCCGTGGACTGGGTGGCGGACTTTACGGAGCGTTTTCCGGACGCGTACGCACTCGAGCTCGAGAGCTTCGCGACCGCGATTCGCGAGCAGCGGCCGCCGGAGGTGACCGGAGAGGATGGGCTCGCCGCGTTCGTCCTCGCCCAGGCCTGTGACCGCTCCTTCCGCGAGGGACAGACGGTCCGGCTCCGACACGAGGAACGTGTGGGCCGCGTGATCTACGAGGCGGCGTAATGAAGGAGGCAAGCTAACGGTGAGCCGAGAAAGGAGAGGGACATGAGCGAATCCGAGCTCGTCGAGCTGGAGGAGGAGATCGGCCTCAGCCGGCGCGACCTGTTCATCAAGGGCGGCGTGGTCGCCGCAGGGGCGACCGTCCTCGGGGGCCCCACGGCTGCGGCGTTCGGCGCGGTCAATGCAAGCTCCATCAAGGTCGCGGTCGTCACGCACGGCGACACAGGCCAGTTCTGGTCGGTCTTCAAGCGGGGCGTCGACCAGGCCAAGAAGGACTACAAGTCTCGCGGCGTGAGCGTCACGCAGGTGTATGCGAACAACGACGTCTCCAAGCAAGTCAACGGCATCAACGCGGCGATCGCCGCAAAGGCACAGGTGATCGCGACGTCGGTCCCCGACGCGAGCGCTCTCAGAGGCGCGCTCAAGAAGGCCTCGAGCAAAGGGATCCTGATCATTACCGTCAACTCGGGCCTCGGTGCCTTCGACTCGCTGCCGACGTACGAGGTCCACGTGGGCCAGACGGAGGACATCGCGGGCAAGGGCGCCGGGCTGCAGTTCAAGAAGCTGGGGGCCAAGAAGGTCCTGGTCGTCATTCACGAGGCCAGCAACTCGGGCCTGACCCAGCGCGCTGCGGGGGTCAAGTCGGTCCTCGGCTCGGGCGGCGTCAAGGTCCTGACGATCCCGAACGCGAAGTCCGACATCCCGGGGACGAAGGCCAAGGTAAAGGCGGCGTTCAACGCCGACAAGAAGCTCGACGGCTTCCTCGGCCTCGACCCGGACGTCACGATCCCGTGCATCTCGTCCGTTCGCAAGGGGACGAAGATCGGCACCTTCGACGTCGGCGGCGCGATCAAGGAGATCCGCGCCGGGAGGATGCAGTTCGCGATCGATCAGCAGCAGTACCTGCAGGGCTATCTGCCGTTGGTCTTCGCCGTCCTTTGGAGGACGAACCTGAACACGGTCGGGAACGGCCGGCCGGTGCTGACCGGCCCCGGCATCATCAACAAGGGGAACGCGGCCAAGATCGCCGCGCTCGCCGCGAAGGGCACTCGCTAGAACGATCCGGTGGGCGGCCGATTCGGCCGCCCACCCACCGGCGTGGAGGAACCGGATGGCGGAGACTGCAGCCCAGGACATCGCGGTCGACGAGCGACTCGTCCGGCGCAGCCGGCTCAGCCGGCTGCTGACGCGACCCGACATCGGCGCCTTCCTCGGCGCTGTGGCGGTGTTCCTCGCCTTCGGGTACTTCGCGCGGGCCGTCAACTGGATCAGCGATCCCGCGATCTGGGCGGGGTGGACGGACCAGGCGGCGCAGTACGGGATCGTCGCGGTGCCGGTGGCGCTGCTGATGATCGGCGGCGAGTTCGACCTCTCCGCCGGCGTGATGATCGGAAGCTCGGGCCTTCTGCTCGCCTACCTCACGACCCACCAGGACATGAACGTGTGGCCGGCCATGGGGATCGTTCTGCTCTTCGGGCTGGCCGTCGGGCTCATCAACGGCATCACCGTCGTCAAGACGAAGTTGCCGAGCTTCATCGTCACACTCGCGACGTTCTTCGTGCTCCAAGGGGTCAACGCCGCGGGAACCCTGAAGCTGACGGGCACGACGGCGATCCAGGACGTCGACACCGCAGCCGGCTTCGAGTCGGCGCACAAGTTCTTCGCGTCCGACCTCACGAAATACGACTTCCACGTGAAGGTTCTGTGGTGGATCGGAATCACGCTCGTCGGAGCGTGGCTGCTGTCGAAGTCGCGCTTCGGCAACTGGATCTACGGCGCCGGCGGAGATGCCACCTCCGCGCGCAACGTCGGCGTTCCGGTCGTGCGAACCAAGATCGCGCTGTTCATGATGACGTCCACCACCGCCGCGTTGATGGGGATCATCGAGACCTTCGAGCTCCGCTCGATGCAGTCGGAGGAAGGCATCGGGCTCGAGTTCATCTTCATCATCTGTGCGGTGGTCGGTGGCTGCCTCCTGACCGGCGGCTATGGCTCCGTGATCGGCACGTTCTTCGGCGCGGCGATGCTCGGGATGGTGCAGCTCGGGATCGTCGACGCGCAGTGGGACAGCAACTGGACGTACACCTTCCAGGGCGCGATCCTCTTTGCGGCCGTCATGCTGAATACCGTGATTCGCAGCCGCGCGCAGCGGGTGAAGATGTGAGCGAGCCGACGACGATGAACGGCGCCCATCTGCTCGAAGTCGAGAAGATCTCCAAGTACTACGGCAACATCGTTGCGCTGAAGGACATCTCCACGCACGTCAACGCCGGCGAGGTGACATGCATCCTCGGCGACAACGGGGCGGGCAAGTCGACCTTCATCAAGATCCTCTCCGGCGTCCACCAGCAGGACGAGGGCCGGGTCTTGGTCGACGGTGAGGAAGTTCGCTTCGCATCACCCCGGGACGCGCGCGCCCGAGGG
>DASSXA010000236.1:0-7300 GCA_035704315.1 Gaiellaceae bacterium | reverse complement strand
GTTCGCGTAGCCGCGTTGGCTCTCGACGAGCAGCGTCACGTGCGAGCCGTCGGCGAGGGCAACCTCGGAACCGGTGATCGGCCGAACGCCGAACGCCTTCGCTGCGTGCGCGAACTCCAGCGAGCCGTAGACGCCGTCGTGGTCGGTTAGCGCAAGCGCCTCGTAGCCCAGCTCCGCTGCCCGCACCGCGAGCTCCTCGGGCAGCGAGGCGCCGTCGAGGAACGAATAGGCTGAGTGCGCATGGAGCTCGACGTAGCCCAACCAGTTCTCCTAAGGCACGGCGAAGGTGAGCGGCTGAACGAGCGAATCGTCGTGAAGCTCGAGCGGCCCGAGATCTCGGTCAACGAGGTCGACGTCGGGCCTGACTTCGTCGGCCCCGGCCCCCATTTCCACAAGAACCACGTCGACGCGTTCTACGTCCTCGAAGGACAGCTCGAGTTCACAAATGGGACCGAGACGCTGCTCGCGCCCGCCGGCACGTCCGTCGCCGTCCCGCCGAACATCGTCCACGGCTTCACGAACCCGGGGCCGGGCGGAGCGCGCTACCTCAACATCCACGCCCCCGACGCCGATTTCATCGAGTACCTGCGCCACGCGGTCGCGGGTGAGGAGTTCTCGTGGGACAGCTACGACGTCGACGAGCCGTACGGTCCGGCAGAGGCAATCGTCGTGGGGCCGGACGACGGAGAGCGGCTGGTGCGGCCGTTCGGCTTGACAAACACGATCCGAGCGGAAACGACGCTGCTCTCGCTGTTCGTGCTCGAGTTCGACGAGCGCTGGGAAGGCGTCGACCCGCACCACCACGACGACCACGTCGACTCGTTCTTCATCCTCGACGGCGAAGTCGACTTCCTTCTCGGAGACGAGACGACCCGGGCGGGCACCGGGACGTACGTGGCCGCCCCGCCCGGCGCCACGCACGGTTTTCGTCCGATCGCCCCGGCCAGCTTCCTCAACATCCACGCGCCCGATGCGGGCTTTGCGGGGCGCGCCCGCGGCCGGTAGGGCCGCCTCTTGCCTCAGCGCCGCGCGTGGACGCCGGCGAGATCCACGGCGACCGCGAAGAGCAACAGTCCCGCCCACCAGTTGACGGGATCGAAGGTCAGCGGCTCCTTGTCGCCAACGAGGTTCCAGATGAACCAGACGAAGAACCAGAGCAGCGTCACCGCGCAACTCTAAGCACCTCGCTGGCTGAACCAGCGGCCGTGCTCGTCGTCGTGGAAGACGACGACGTTCTGGCCGCTCTCCAGCACGACATCGAAATAACGACGGTTGACCGGGTCCTCCGTCCACCAGCGGTCGACGACACGCCACTCCTCCCGGATCAGCTCGACCGTCAGGCGATTGACGAGACGCGGCGCCCCGTCTGCTCGCGGCTCGACGAGGGCGGCGCGCGGTTCGTTTAGAGGTTTCAACACGTCGCCAGGGTGCGTCCTCGCGCCGTCCAGCGCGGCCCAAGGCTCATCGTGTTGGAGCCTCTCTAGTCGTCCCGCGGAACGAACAGCGCTCGCGCTTCCGGAATCCGCGACCACGGCGCGACTTCGACCACACTGGCGACGGCTCCGCCGCCGGTACTCGCTTTCACCTGCCGCAACCCCTCCTTCAGCTTCGTCTGGAGCTCGGCGCCGTCCGGCTTGACGAGCTCGAGTTGCTGTCCGCGCGACTCGGTGAGCTCCGTGAGCTCGAGCCGGAGCGCCAGCACCGGCGCGGGCAGGTCGTTCAGCTTCGGCCCGAGTGCGATGCGGAGGCGATCGGGCTCCGCGGCCGGGTCGCGGAAGGTGAGCGTGCGGCGCCAGGAGGCTCCCCCGACGAGTCGTGCCGAAAGTGCAACTTTTCGGATGAACCGGTCGGCGCGCTCGCGGCGGCTGAGCGCTCGGTCGACGAGGGTGGCAAGCGCCCGGCGGAGCGTTAGCTCGTTGCCGACTGCCTCCGGGAACTCGAGCACCTCGAAGATCTCGGCCGGCGGACGACGGCCGACGATTCGACCGCGTCTTCCCCCTCTCGCCTGGCCCCAGGCGCTGCGACCGTCCGGTCCCAGTCGTTCGGCCACAGCAGCGCCCGGGAGCCCGGCAAGCTGTCCAACACGTTTCACGCCCAGTGCTTCCAGCTCCTCACGGCGGCGCTCGTCCAGTCCGAGCAGGCGGAGTGGAAGCGGTGCGAGGAACTCCTTCGTGTGCTCGTCCGAGACGATCAGCGCCTGGCCTGGGCGCGCGACGTTGGCAGCCGCGAGTGCGGCAAAGCGGCGGCCGGCCGCGCCAACGCGCGCGTCCCAGTGTGAGCCGACTGCGGCGAGGGCGCGCTCGAGCGCCGATTCGAGGCCTCCGTAGAGGCGTTCCACCCCGCGCGTGTCGAAGTAGGCGGTGCCGAGCACAGACGACTCGACGGCGAAACCGGAGTCCTCGAGGCTGCGGACGATCTCCTCCCAGTCACGCTCGGCAGAAGCCGGGTCGGGCTCGACGAGAATGAGCTTCGGGCAGGTCGCGAGCGCCTCCCCCATGCGCATACCGGGCCGGACGCCGGCCTGGTCGGCTGCAGGAGTGATGGACCCGATCAGCGGCTCGGCGCCGTCAGAAGGCGCGAGCGCAGCGGGCTGAAGCGCCACGCTGGGCCGCTTGCGAAGCGCGGCGCGAAGCTCGAAAGCAGGGATGGCAAGGCATGCGATCATGACCGAACACGTGTTCTATCACGAACAAGTGTTCGGTGTCAAGATTGAGGCCTAGAGCGTGATCTCGGCGGCCGAGTCGACCATCCGGCTCACCCGTGGAACCACGTCGAGGACGCTCTCCTGGGCGCAGAACTTGATGTCCTCCTCGAGCCCCGGCGGACCGTAGGTTCGGGCCGTCAGACCGTCCCACGAGGTCGGGAACGCGCGTGCCAGCAGCACCGACGCCTTCGCTGCGTCTGTCCAATCAGCTCCAAGGAGCTCGACGATGCGGCCGGCACAGTACGCGTCGTCCAGCGCGAACTGTCCCTGGAAGCCGGCGCAGACGACGACACAGTCGTCTCGAACAGCCCGTGCCGCGGCCTCCAGGTTCAGGAGGCTGCCGAGCAGCACCTCGCGGCATCTCGACACCGCCGCCAGCACCGCCCGTGTCCCGTTCGTCGTCGAGTAGATCAGCGTCTCGCCTCGAGGCTTGAGCACCTCACGCGGCGAGGCGCCGAGGTCGAATCCGGGGATCTGTACCGCATTCCGCTCACCGCCCAGAAGCCCCTCCCCCAGCTTCTCCCGGAGCGCCAGCGCGTCCTCGACCTCGCGGCAGGAGTAGACGCGCGTGTAGCCGCTCGCGAGCGCCTGGGCGATCGTCGAGGTTGCCCTCAGGACGTCGACGACGACCGCGACCGGCGCCTCGTGCACCTGGTCCGGCGTGAAGGCCACATGGGCTCGCATCCCAGAACTACGCTACCGAGGCCCGTGGCCGAGACGATGTACTGCTACCGCCACCCCGACCGGGAGACGATGGTCTCCTGCTCCGAATGCGGACGCCCGATCTGCCCTGACTGCATGGTCTTCGCACCCGTCGGGATCCGCTGCCCGGAGCACTCCGGACAGGCGCAGGGCACCGCCCGCGTCACGCGAGGTGTCCGTCGCGCCGGCTACGAGGGAACCGGCGCGATCGTCACCAAGATTCTCATAGCGATCAATGTCGGCGTTTACCTGCTCGAGCTCGCCGCCGGGGGACGTGTAGACGGGACAGGCAACCGCATCTTCATCGAAGGGGCGCTCTACGGGCCGGCGGTCGCCGCAGGAGACTGGTGGCGGCTGTTCACGGCGATGTTCCTCCATGGCGGCCCGATCCACCTGGGTTTCAACATGCTCGCGCTCTGGTGGTTCGGTTCGCCTGTGGAGGAGGCGCTTGGGCGCGCCCGCTACCTGCTGCTCTACCTCGTCTCCGGGCTCGCAGGCTCGGCCGGCGCACTTCTCTTCGATCCCACCGGCGTCACAGTAGGAGCTTCTGGTGCGCTGTTTGGCATCCTCGGTGCAGCAATCGTCCTCGAACGACAGGGAACACACGTTTTCGGGGGCGCCGCGCTTGGGATCGTCGTGCTCAACCTGGTCTTCACCTTCGCAGTGCCCGGAATCTCGATTGGCGGGCACCTGGGCGGCCTCGCGGGCGGCGCGCTCGGAATGCTCGCGCTCTCACGCTTCGGACGCACGCACGCCGTCTACGGCCGTCCTGGCCTCGTCGGCATCGTCGGCCTGCTGGCGATCGGCGCGATCAGCATCGCGATCGCCTACTGGCGTGTCCAGGGCTACGTCTAGGAGGGCTGGGCGGAACGCCGCTCGTCGCAGGAGTGCGATGGTCGTTCCGAGGCAAGGACGCAGGGAGCCCTCGTATCGGTTGAGATACGGGGGCGACTGAGGACGCCGCCTCGGGGCGAGCAGCGTGCTCCTGCGGCACAGACTGCGTTTCGCCGAGCCCTCCTGCTCAGCCGCCTATTGAGACGGCCTCGACGCCGGCTTCCTTGAGCACGGCCTGCGCCGCGGCAAGCCTGGCCAGGGGGACGCGGTAGGGCGAGCACGACACGTAGTCGAGCCCGAGCCCATCGCAGAAAGCCACCGACTCGGCCTCACCGCCGTGCTCGCCGCAGATCCCGAGCTTGAGCTCCGGCTTCACGCTCCGCCCGCGCTCCACCGCGATCCGCATCAGGTCGCCAACCCCGCTCTGGTCGAGCGTCTCGAACGGATTCCGCTCGAGTACGCCGTCCTGGAGGTAGAAGGTGAGGAACTTCCCCTCCGCGTCGTCCCGCGAGAACCCCAGCGCCGTCTGCGTCAGATCGTTCGTGCCGAACGAGAAGAAATCCGCCTCTTCGGCGATTTCGTCCGCGCGAACGCAGGCTCGCGGGAGCTCGATCATCGTGCCCACGAGGTACTCGGCCTCGCCCTCCGCCGTTGCAGTGTCGACGGTGAGCCGGCGAAGCCGGCGCAGCTCCTCCTCGAAGCCGACGAGCGGGTGCATGATCTCGACGAGCGGCGCCTCTCCGGTCCGCTCACGCACTGCGATTGCGGCGCGGATGATCGCCCGCACCTGCATCTCGTAGATCTCCGGATACTGGAGCCCGAGGCGGCAGCCGCGTGTCCCGAGCATCGGATTCGCCTCCTGGAGCGCCCGAATCCGAGACTTCATCCGGTCGTCTTTCGCCTCCTCGAGCGGCGGCAGAAACTCATGAAGCGGTGGATCGAGCAGCCGGATGGTCACGGGCAGACCGGCCATGGCCTCGAAGATCCCTTCGAAGTCGCTTTGCTGGTGCGGTAGCAGCCTGTCGAGCGAGGCGCGCCGCTCGTCCTCGTTCGCGGCAATGATCATCTCCCGCACGACCGGGAGCCGGTCTTCGGCCATGAACATGTGCTCGGTCCGGCAGAGCCCGATGCCCTGCGCACCGAACTCGCGCGCCTTCGCGGCGTCCTCGGGCGTGTCTGCATTCGCCCGGACCTTCAGCCGACGGAAGTCGTCTGCCCAACCGAGGACGGTCTCGAAATCCTCGTTGATCGCGGGCGGGATCAGTTTGACCTCGCCGATGATCACCTCACCGGTGCCGCCGTCGATCGTGATCACATCGCCCTCGCCGAGCTTCTCGCCGTTCAGCGACGCGCTCTTCGCCTTCGCATCGACGGACAGAGCCTCGCAACCCGCCACACACGGCTTGCCCATCCCGCGGGCGACCACGGCCGCATGCGACGTCATCCCCCCGTGGGCGGTCAGGATCCCTTGCGCGGCGATCATGCCGTGGATGTCGTCCGGCGTCGTCTCCCAGCGGACGAGAATCACGGCTTCGCCGTTTCGGCCCCGGTCCTCGGCGGTGTCGGCGTCGAAGACGATTCCGCCCGACGCGGCGCCCGGCGATGCGTTGAGCCCGCGCGCGACGACGTCGTAGGTCGCCTCGGGGTCGAGCCTCGGGTGCAGCAGGTGGTCGAGCTGCCCGGGATCGATCCGCGAGACGGCCTCCTCGCGCGTGATCAGGCCTTCGTCGACCATCTCGACGGCCGCCTTCAGCGCCGCGGCGGCAGTGCGCTTCGCGCTCCGCGTCTGGAGGAGGTAGAGCTTGCCGTCGTCGACGGTGAACTCGATGTCCTGCATGTCCCTGTAGTGCTCCTCGAGGCGCCGCATCGTCTCGATCAAATCGTCGAATGCGGCGGGTAGCCGCTCCTTCATCTTCGCCACCGGCTCGGGTGTCCGAATCCCAGCGACGACGTCCTCACCCTGCGCGTCGGCGAGGAACTCGCCGTAGAGGCCTTGCTCGCCCGTGGAGGGGTCGCGGGTGAATGCGACGCCGGTGCCCGACTGGTCGCCCTTGTTGCCGAAGACCATCTGCACGACGTTGACGGCCGTGCCGAGGTCGTGCGGAATCTTGTTGTACCGCCGATAGGCCTGCGCGCGAGGCGTGTTCCACGAGTCGAAGACTGCGCGGACGGCGCGGCCGAGCTGCTCCTTCGCATCCTGCGGGAACGGGTTGCCGGTTTCCTCCTGGTAGATCTGCTTGTAGGCCCCGATCGTCGCCCCGAGGTCGTCTTCGTTCAGCGCATCCTCGAACCGGTGTGCGTCGATGCCCTCGACGATCTCGCCGTACATCTGGATCAGCCGACGGTACGAGTCGCGTGCGAAGTGCTCGTTGCCGGTCCTTCTCGCCAGGCCGTCCGCTGCCTCGTCGTTCAAGCCGACGTTGAGGATCGTGTCCATCATCCCCGGCATCGACACAGCGGCCCCTGATCTGACGGAGACGAGGAGCGGATCGTCGGGGTCGCCGAAGCGCTTGCCCGTCGTCTCCTCGAGCCGCGCGAGATGCTCGCCCACCTCCGCCTCCAGCCCTTCGGGGAGCTCACCACCCGAGGCCATGTACGCGCGACAGGCGTCGGTCGTGATCGTGAAGCCGGCGGGGACCGGGACGCCCAGCTGTGTCATCTCCGCGAGGCCGATTCCCTTCCCGCCCAGCAGGTCTCGGCCGCCGTCGGCGGGCTCGTCGAAGTCGTAGACGTAGCGGGGCATCGGGAAGCAAATCTTCCCACAGCCGCGATACTGCAACCCCGAGTGGCCCGGCAGATCGTGGCGATAGGGGGCGGGAAGATGTGCCCCGGGATGGCTCGGTTCCTCGTGGACCTCACCGGTCGCGAGCGCCCGCGGATCCTCTACATCGGGACGGCCATGGCGGAGGATCCGGCCGCGGCGCTCCGCGCATACGACCATTTCGGCGGGCTCGCCGAGGTCTCGCGGCTCGAGTTCTTTCCGTGGCCTCCCGAGGAACTGCAATCGGTCGTCCTCGGACAGGATCTGATCTTCGTCGGCGGCGGGAACTCGGCCAACAT
>DASSXA010000220.1:0-7040 GCA_035704315.1 Gaiellaceae bacterium | reverse complement strand
CCGCCGCCCGAGGACACCTCGACACTGCTGATCAGCGCGGGCATGCAGCCGCTGAAGCCCTACTTCCTCGGCCAGAAGGAGCCGCCGGGGACGCTCCTCACCACCCACCAGAAGTGCTTCCGCACAACCGACATCGACGAGGTCGGGCTGGACGGCTACCACCTGTCCTTCTTCGAGATGATGGGCAACTTCTCGATCGGCGAGTACTTCAAGGAAGGCGCGGTCGAGCTCGCCTGGGAGTTCATGTTCGAGCAGCTGAAAATCGATCGCGACCGCCTCTGGGTGAGTGTCTTCGCCGGCGATCCGGAGCTCGGGCTCGGGGAGGACGAAGTCGCAATCGCCGCCTGGGAGAAGGTCGGGCTCGAGCGCGAGCGCATCGTCGGCCTACCGCGAACGGAGAACTTCTGGCAGGCGGGAGAGACCGGCCCCTGCGGGCCATGCTCGGAGATGTACTTCGATCGCGGAGAAGCGCTGTCTTGTGGGCGACCGACGTGCGGGCCGGGCTGCCCGTGCGAGCGCTACCTCGAGTTCTGGAACCTCGTGTTCATGGAGTTCGACCTGGCAGCCGACGGCACGCTCACGCCGCTTCCGAAGCCGGTGATCGACACGGGGCTCGGCCTCGAGCGCACCGCGGCGATCCAGCAGGACGTGATCTCGGTTTACGAGACCGACGGCTACCAAACGATCATGGACTGGATCGAGACCGAGAGCGGCGTCGCGTGGCAAAGCTCCGAGAGGGCGACAAAGGCGCACCGAATCCTCGCCGACCACGGCCGCGGCATGACCTTCCTCGTCGCCGACGGGGTCCTGCCCTCGAACGAGGGGCGTGGCTACGTGCTTCGCCGAGTGATCCGGAGAGCCGTGCAGCAGGCCCGCACGATCGGGCTCGCGGACCTCTGGCGGATCTCGGAGGTCGTCGCCGAGCAGATGTCGCGGTGGTATCCGGAGCTCGACGAGAACAGGGAGCAGGTCCGGGAGACGCTGAAGGAGGAAGAGGAGCGGTTCTCACAGACGCTCGAGCGCGGCATGCGCCTGTTCGAGGAGATCGCGACCGGGGATCGCATCTCCGGCGAGGACGCTTTCCGCCTCCACGACACCTACGGCTTCCCGCTCGAGCTGACGCGCGAGCTGGCGGAGGAGCGCGGGCTCGCCGTCGACGAGGAGGAGTTCTCGCGCCTGATGGCGGAGCAGCGCGCGCGCTCCCGACGCGGCGTAGCTGCCGAGACGATCGCGCTTCGGCTCGACGGGACGCGTCCGACCGAGTTCGTCGGCTACGAGCAAACGGAGGTGCTGACGGCGATCGTCGCCTATGCGGATCTGGGCGAAGGCACGTTTCAGGCGAAGCTCGAGCGCTCCCCGTTCTATCCCGAGGGGGGCGGCCAGGTCTCGGACATCGGCTTCATCGAGAGCGAGGAGACCGGCGCGCGCGCGGAGCTGCTCCGGGCGATCCGGGTCGGAGACGACCAGGTCCTGGACCTCAAGGGCGAGAGGTTCCGCGAGGGCGATCGGGTGCGCGCGGTCGTTCCCTGGTCGGTGCGTTTCCCGACGATGGCGAATCACACCGCCACGCATCTCCTCCATCAGGCGCTCCGGGACATCCTCGGCGAGCACGTGAGGCAGGCAGGCTCGGCCGTGCGCCCGGACAAGCTTCGCTTCGACTTCACGCATCCGAGGGCCCTCAGCGACGAGGAGCGCGAGCAGGTCGAGCACGCGGTCAACGAGAAGGTGTTCCAGAACCATCCCGTGCGGGCGTTCGTCACGCCGATCGAGGAGGCGCGGCGCCTCGGCGCGATGATGCTCTTCGGCGAGAAGTACGGCGACGAGGTGCGGGTGGTCGAGATCGACGACTACTCGCGCGAGCTCTGTGGCGGCACCCACGTCCGCTCGACTGCGGAGATCGGGCCGTTCGTGATCCTCTCCGAGAGCTCTGTGGGCTCCGGCGCGCGGCGCATCGAGGCGGTCACGGCCGGTGAGGCCTGGTCGCTGCTTCACGCACGGGCGCAAGAAGCTGAGGAGCTGCGCCGGGAGGTCCTGGAGCTTCGACGCGGCGCGGCGAAGCCTGCGGCGCCTGCCGCCGAGGCCGAGGTGACCTACAGGGACGAGTCCAACGGGATCGTGGTCGCCGAGGTCACGGCTGTGAAGGGCTCCGCGCTGAAGGACCTCTCCGATCGGATCCGCCGGTCGAAGAAGGCTTCGGCCGTCCTGTTGGGGTCAGTCGACGACGGCCGCGTCTACCTGGTCGTGAACGTCGACCCGGACCTCGTGGAGCGCGGCGTCGATGCGGTGTCCGTGGCCCGTGAGGCGGCGAAGAAGATCCAGGGCGGCGGCGGCGGACGTCCGGATCTCGCCGAGGCCGGAGGCAAGAATCCAGCGGGTTTGAGCGAAGCCTTCGAGGTGGCGAAGAACGAGATCGCAGCGGCTCTGCGGTGAAAGTGCTCGCACTCGACTACGGAGCCGCTCGAACCGGCGTCGCCGTCTCGGACCCGACAGGCACGCTTGCCCGTCCGCTCGGCGTGGTCGAGCGCGCCGGCAGCGAGACCGGCCTGCGGGAGCTCGCGGAGCTCGTGCGGGCGGAGGAGGTCGAGCGAGTGGTCGTCGGTTTGCCCGTCACCCTGCGTGGGGAACGAGGTGAGCAGGCAGAAGAGACGGAGCGTTTCGCCGAGGCCCTCTCCGGTGTGCTCGAGGTCCCCGTCGACCGCTTCGACGAACGCTTCACCACGACTCTGGCCGGGCCGGGCGCCGGCGAGGATGCGCGGGCGGCGGCGCACCTGCTGACGAGTTATCTGGAATGGTCGAAGAACCGACGACACTGACCCGTTCCGCGCGCCGTCACCGGGCGAAGCCCTCGCGCAGACGGTTGCTGGTGCGGCGGCTCGTCGCGCTCGGGTTCCTTCTGGCGCTGGTGGCGCTGGTGGCCGGATCTGCCTGGGCGCTTCTGGGCGGCCGCGACGAGGCTGCTCCGCAGCCGCTTCCTCCGCCGGCACCGCCGAAACCGCTCCGCATCATCTTCCCGGAGGGCTTCACGCGCACGGACATGGCGCAACGGATCGGTGAGGTGAACCAGATCGCGCGGGAGAAGCGCAGCGTCCACCCCCGGCTCTCACCGCAGCGCTATCTGGCGCTGACGAAGGGTTCCTCGAGAGCGCCGCGTGGGTTCCTGGGACAAGAGCGGCCGCGTGATCTCGAGGGGTTCCTCTTCCCGGCGACGTACGAGTTCACGAAGCGCACGACGACGCGGCAGCTCGTAAACGCCCAGCTAGGCGCGTTCAAGAGGAACTGGGCGAGTGTGAACATGCGCTACGCCCGCAGCAAGAACTTGACACCGTACGACGTCCTCATCATCGCCTCGTTGATCGAGAAGGAGGTAGCGGTGGCCAAGGAGCGGCCGCTCGTCGCCGCGGTCATCTACAACCGGCTGAAGGCCGGGATGTCCTTGGGGATCGATGCGACGATCCGGTACGGGCTCGACGTTCCGCCGACGGAAGCGCTGCGTGAGTCGCAGTTGCACGATTCGACGCCGTACAACACGCGCATCCATGCGGGCTTGCCGCCGACGCCGATCGCCAACCCGGGCCTGGCATCGATCCGGGCTGCCGCGCATCCCGCGAAGGTGGACTACCTCTTCTTCGTGCGCAAGCCGGACAAGAAGCATCACTTCTTCACACCGAGCCAACGCGAGTTCGACAACTACAGCAAGGCCCACGGCTACTGAGATGCAGGTGGTGACGCTGATCGGCTCGCCGGTCGGCCGGTCGCTCTCGCCCCAGATGCAGAACGCGGCGTTCGCCGCTCGCGGGCTCGACTGGACCTACGTCGCCTCGGAGGTGCCAGCGGACAAGCTCGCGGAGGCGGTGGAAGGGCTTGTCGCGCTCGGGTTCGCGGGTGCGAACGTCACGGCGCCGTACAAGCTCGACGTGGCACGGCTCGTCGGGTCCGATCTGCCGTCCGTGAACACGCTGGTCGTCCGGGACGGCCGGATCGAGGCCTATTCGACCGATGCGGCGGTCCTGGGAGGGCTCGAGTTCGAGCGCCCGGCGATCGTCGGTGACGGCGGTGCGGCAGCCGCCTTCAAGCAGACGCTTCCAGCTGCTCGGGTGTTCTCACGGCGAGGCGAGTGGCCGCCGGACGTGGCCGACAGCGATCTCGTCGTCCATGCGACTCCTGTGCGCGATGAACCGATCGTGGAGCTTCGGGCAGGGCAGACGCTCGTCGACCTGCCTTACCCCGAGTCGGCCACCGCGGAGGCCGCGCGTGCTGCCGGCGCTCGTGTCTTCGACGGGCTCGGTGTGCTCGTCGCCCAGGGCGCAGCGTCGTTCGAGCTCTGGACCGGCATGCCGGCGCCGGTCGACGTCATGCGGCGCGCCGTAGGCTTGGCCTCGTGAAACTGACCACGGGCGGCGAATCTCACGGGCCTGCGATCGCCGGAATCCTGACGGGCCTGCCCGCGGGGCTCGTCCTCGACCGCGAGGCGATCGACGCCGACCTTGCCCGGCGCCAGCAGGGGTACGGCCGTAGTCCGCGCCAGCAGATCGAGCAGGATCGGATCGAGGTTCGCGGCGGGCTCCGCCATGGGCGAACACTCGGGACGCCGCTGATCCTCGTCGTCCAGAACCGCGATCACGAGAACTGGCACTGGGGGATGAGCCCCTGGCCGCCCGAGGGCGAGCCCGAAGGCAAAGGGACGAAGCCCGTAACGCTGCCCCGCCCCGGCCATGCCGACTTCGCAGGCGCGCTGAAGTTCGGCCACGAAGACATCCGCAACACGCTCGAACGAGCGAGTGCGCGCCAGACCGCGATCACCGTCGCTGCGGGCGCAGTCGCCAAGGCGCTGCTCGCGGAGCTCGGCGTCGACGTCGCCGGCTCGGTGCTCGAGATGGGGGACGTGGACGAGGCGAAGGCCGACCGCGACACCGTGGGCGGGGTCGTCGAGGTGCGCGCCAGAGGCGTCCCGCCCGGCCTCGGCTCCTACGCCACCAAAGAGGAGCGGCTCGACGCGAGGCTGGCCGCGGCGCTGATGGGCATCCAGGCCGTGAAAGGCGTCGAGATCGGCGAGGGGTTCGCCCTTGCCGGAATGCGAGGATCTCAGGCGCACGACGAGATCCTTCCGGGCTTTCGCCGTGAGACGAACCGTGCCGGCGGGATCGAGGGCGGGGTCTCGAACGGTGAAGAGATCGTCGTGCGTGCGGCGATGAAGCCCCTGCCGACCCTGATGCGGCCCCTTCGCTCGGTCGATCTCGTGACGGGCGAGCCGGGGGAAGCTCTCGTCGAGCGAAGCGATACGGCGGCCGTCGAGGCGCTGTCCGTCGTCGCCGAGGCCTCGGTCGCGTTCGAGCTCGCGCGCGCCGCGCGGGAGAAGTTCGGCGGCGATGCGATCATGGACTTCGTCGCCGCGCATCGCGCCTATCTCGATCGCATCCCGTGGCGACCGCAGTAGACCGCCACATCGCGCTCATCGGGTTCATGGGCGCGGGGAAAACGACGATCGGCGCTCTCGTCGCGGCTCAGATCGGCCGACGGTTGATCGACCTCGACCGTGAGATCGAGCGCTCGCTGCAACGCACGATCCCCGAGGTCTTCCAGGAGGAAGGGGAGGCAGCGTTTCGGGTCATCGAGGCGGAGCGCACGCTGGAAACGCTGTGGAGAGAGCGGCCCGCCGTGATTTCGCTCGGCGGCGGTGCGGTGGAGACGCCGGCGATTCGGAAGGCACTCCGTGAGCATGCGCTGACGGTTCTCCTCGACGTCGAGGTCGACGAGGCGTGGGAACGCGTGCGAGAGAGCGCCAGGCCGCTCGCCGAGGACGCCGAGCAGTTCCGAGCCCTGTACGAGCGGCGGCAGGCGCTGTATGACGAGGCGGCCGACGTGCGCGCCCGCGACGTCGACGACGTCCTGCTCGCCGCGCTCGGGATCGAGTTCGGCGGCGAGCCCGAGGGTGACGCGCTGATCGCGGAGAAGCGGGTGCTCGAGCTCCATCCGCTCGAGCTCGGCTCGACGCACACCGTCCGTACCAAGACACTTGCGGAGGCCGAGCGGATCTGGGACGAGCTTCGGATTGGCCGAGACGGAACGATCGTCGGCTACGGCGGCGGCTCGACGACCGACGTCGCCGGCTTCGTCGCGGCCGCGTACATGCGCGGCGTCCGCTGGATCAGCGTCCCGACGACGCTCGTCGGTCAGGTCGATGCAGGCATCGGCGGCAAGACGGGGGTCGACCTCTCCGACGGCAAGAACCTCGTCGGCGCCTTCCACTATCCGGACCGGGTGATCGTCCGGCCGGAGCTCCTCGCGACGCTTCCTCCGGAGGAGCGCCGGAACGGGATGTCGGAGGTGGTGAAGACCGGCCTCCTCGCGGGCCGGCCGCTCTGGGAGCTTCCCGAGGAGGAGATGATCCGCGCCTGCGCCGCGTTCAAGGCCGGTGTCTGCCTGGCGGACCCGTTCGAGCGGAAGGGCCGTCGCGAGATCCTCAACCTCGGCCACACGTTCGGCCATGCGCTGGAAACTGCCTCCGACTATCGGCTCGGGCACGGCGAGGCCGTCGCCCTGGGACTGACGGCCGCATTGCGCCTGTCGGGCCTCGAGATCCCCGACGTCCTGAACGTGGAGCCGGTTCGCGTCGACCGTGACCGAGCATGGGCGGCTCTTCAGCGTGACAAGAAGGCGCGCGAGGGCAGAATCCGGCTCGTGCTGCTCGAGGGGCCCGGCAAGCCGGTCGTTCGCGAAGCCGAGCCGCAGGAGGTTCGAGCCGCCCTCGCCGAGCTGATCGCGGACTGATGTTGGTCGCCGTCCTGAATGGTGTGAACCTGAACCTGCTCGAGCGCCGTGACCCAGCCGTATACGGCGGTCTCTCCCTGCCGCAGCTGGAGGAGCAGATCGGCGCCTGGGCGCAGGAGCTCGGCTGTGACGTGCTTTGCCGGCAGACCAACAGCGAAGGGGAGTACGTGGATTGGTGCCAGGAGCTCGGTGAGTCTGCAGACGGCCTCATCGTCAATCCCGGCGCCTGGTCGCACTACAGCTACGCGATCCACGATGCGCTCGAGGTCGCG
>DASSXA010000167.1:0-2482 GCA_035704315.1 Gaiellaceae bacterium | reverse complement strand
ATGGTCGACACGCGCCACACCGATCTGATCGTCGAGCTGGCCCGCCAAGCGTTGGAGGCAAACCGCCGCCGTTGAGGCGACGTCCAGGTTGGGCGGCTGGCCTAGACCCGGACGCCGTAGATGTCGGCGACCTTGGCCTTCAGGTAGCGCACGTAGGGCTCCGCGTCGAGCGGCCCGCCGACGATGCGCCGCAGCATCTCCTCCGGCGGCAAGCGCCTCCCCCAGCGATAGAGCTTGTCCGTCAGCCACTCGCGCAGCGTGCTGAAGTCGCCCGCCTCCATCTGCGCATCGAGATCCGTCAGATCTCCCCGCGCCGTCTCCCAGATCTGAACCGAGGCAATCGTCCCGAGCAGATACGTCGGGAAGTAGCCGAACGAACCGGCCGACCAGTGCACGTCCTGCAGGACGCCCTTCGCGTCGTCCGGCACGTCCACCCCGAGGTACTCCTTCATCTTCGCATTCCAGGCCTCGGGAAGATCCTCGGGCGCCAACCGGCCGGAGATCAACTCCTGCTCGAGCTCGTACCGCAGGATGATGTGCATGCCGTAGGTGACCTCGTCCGCCTCCACGCGAATGAACGACGGCTCGATCCGGTTCACCACCCGCCACCAGGCCTCGTCGGTCACTCCATCGAGCTCCTCCGGGAACAGCTCCTGCAGCTTGGGGAAGAAATATCGCCAGAACGGCCGGCTGCGGCAGACGAGGTTCTCCCAGAGCCGGCTCTGCGACTCGTGCAGCACCATCGAGTTCAGCTCGACGAGCGGCGTCCGGTCGAGGTCGCGGTCGACGCTGAACTCGTAGATCCCGTGCCCGAACTCGTGGGTCGTATGGAAAATCGACTCGAGGTCGGCCTCCGAATACCTCGTCGTCAGCCGGATGTCGTCGAGCGCGATCGACGTCGCAAACGGATGCACGGTCGGATCGAGCCGCCATGCCTCCGACGAGTAGCCGAGCGGCTCGAGGATCTCGCGCGCAAACAGCTCCTGCTTCTCGACGGGGAAGTGGCCGTGGGCGAAGCTCGTGTCCACCTGCTCCGCCCCCGCGACCTCCCGAAGCAGCGGGATCAGCTCTTCCTTCAACCGCGCGAAGACTGCCGTGATGTCCTCGCTGCGCGCATCCTCCTGGTAGTCGTCCAGGAGCACGTCGTACGGCGCCTTGCCCGAGTCGGCGAAGCACTCTATGTACTGGCGCTTCAGTTCGAGATTCCGCTGCAAATAGGGCAGAAACGCCTGGTAATCGGAGTTCTTCCGCGCCTCGGCCCATGCGGGCACCCCGAGTACTTCCGCCCGCGTGATCTCTGCCCGCAGCTCCGCGGGAATCTTTCGCGCCTTCTCCCAGTCCCGCCGGGTCACCCGAAGCAACGCCGCGTCAACCGACTCGGGATCCAGGCCGCGCTCGTACTCGCCGAGCGAGTCGAGCAGCTCGCCCATCTCGCCGGCCACGAACAGTTCGTGGGCGAGCCGGTCGACGGTCGCGATCTGCTCCGATCGAGCCGGGGTGCCGGCCGGGGGCATCATCGTCTGCTGATCCCAGCCGAGAAGCCAGCCGGCACGGTGGAGGTCGTGGAGAACGCCCAGCCGCTCCCGCAGCTCGGCCATGCGCTGCTCGTTGCTCATCGGGCGGTCAACGCCTCCATCGTGTAGACGCCGGACGGGTTCCACAGCAGGAAGCCGGCCGTCTTCCAGCGCCTGGCCGCCCGGATCTGCTCGCGGACCTTCTGCAGCGTCGTCGTCCCGCCGAGGGTGAAATCCTCGAGCCACGGAATCAGCTTTGCCTTCCCGCCCCGCATTTGCCGGCGGAAGTCTCGCAGGGATCGTCCGACCGTGCGGCCCGGAGTCGCGCTGGGATCGGCCAGGCCGTACTCGCCCGTGCCGTAGTGGGAGGGATAGGTCATCGGATAGATCGCGTCGACGATGCGGGCCAAGCGCCTCGGTGACTGACCGATCCCCAGGTTACGCGCCGCGGATAGCCCGAAGACGTCGACGGAGACGCGGGCACCCAGGGGTCGGAGCCGGTTCGCCGCGTAGTGGACGAACCGGGAGATGGTGGCCGCCATCGACTCGCGCCTCCGTCCCGCGAACACGGCTGTCTCGATGTCCCCGTCGCTGGGGAAACGGACGTAGTCGAACTGGATCTCGTCGAATCCGGCCCGCACGGCCGACTTGGCCACTTCGACGTTGTAGTTCCACACGCGCTTGTCATACGGATTCGTCCACCCCAGGCCGGCGTCGTTCCGCCAGACCGCCCCGCCCGTCGAACGGATCGCCAGCTCGGGCCGCTTCGCGGACAGGATCGGATCCTCGAAGCAGACGACGCGGCCGATCAGGTAAATGCCCTGCTCGTGTAGCTCGGTCGCGGCCTTCACCGGATCGTAGTAGCGCTTCGCGGAGCCGACGTGCCTCGCGAGGGACGGCGCGAGCTCGTGGTAGGCCACGTCACCGTTCTCGTCCTTGACGTCCAGCTCGATCGTGTTCAGCCCGAG
>DASSXA010000096.1:0-3796 GCA_035704315.1 Gaiellaceae bacterium | reverse complement strand
GACCTGGCCGGAGTAGACCCGGATGTAAGTCAGCTTCCCGACGTACGGGTCCGACATGACCTTGAAGGCGAGAGCGGAGAACGGCTCATCGAGGGCCGGGCGGCGTGAGAGCTCATGCTCGGTCCGCGGGTCGAGGCCGTGCACCGGCGGCACGTCGAGCGGGCTGGGCAGATAGTCGACGACGGCGTCGAGCAGCGGCTGCACGCCCTTGTTCTTGAAAGCGGAGCCGAGCAGCACCGGAGTCACGCTGATGTCGAGTGTCGCCGCGCGAAGCGCGCGCCGCAGCATCTCGGGCGTCACGGCCGACTCGTCCTCGAGGTAGGTCTCGAGCAGCTCCTCGTCGTGATCGGCGACAGCGTCGATCAGCTGGTGGTGATACTCGTTCGCCTGCTCGACGAGCTCCGCAGGGATCTCGCCAATCTCCGTGTTCGTCCCGAGATCGTCGGACCAGGTGAGCGAGCGCATCTCGATGAGGTCGACGACACCGCGGAAGTTTTCCTCCTGTCCGATCGGAAGCTGGACGGGTACGGCTCGAGCGCCGAGGCGGTCGACCATCGACTGGACGGACGCGAAGAAGTCAGCGCCGACGCGGTCCATCTTGTTGATGAAGGCGATGCGCGGGACGCCGTAGCGGTCGGCCTGCCTCCAGACGGTCTCGGACTGCGGCTCGACCCCGGCGACTCCGTCGAAAACAGCGATCGCGCCGTCGAGCACGCGGAGGCTCCGCTCGACCTCGACCGTAAAGTCCACGTGCCCGGGCGTATCGATGATGTTCACGCGAAAATCGCGCCAAAACGCCGTCGTCGCAGCAGACGTGATCGTGATGCCGCGCTCCTGCTCCTGCGCCATCCAGTCCATCGTCGCGGCGCCCTCATGGACCTCGCCCATCTTGTGGGTGCGGCCCGTGTAGTAGAGGATCCGCTCGGTCGTCGTCGTCTTGCCCGCGTCGATGTGGGCCATGATCCCGATGTTCCGGACCTGCTCGAGGCCTGCGGGTGCGCGTGTAGCCGGCGTCGCCACGGTTACCACGTGTAGTGCGCGAAGGCCTTGTTGGCCTGCGCCATCCGATAGAGGTCGTCCTTGCGCTTGTAGGCGCCGCCCTGCTGCTCGAGCGCGTCCATGATCTCGCCCGCCAGCTTGGCGGCCATGCCCTTCTCCCGCCGCTCGCGCGAATACGTCACGATCCAGCGCAGCGCGAGCGTGCGCGCGCGACGTGCCGGCACCTCGACCGGCACCTGGTAGTTCGCGCCGCCGACGCGGCGAGAGCGGGTCTCGAGCACCGGCGTGACGGACTTGACCGCCTGCTCGAGCACCTCCACGGGGCCCTTCCCCGAGCGCTCTGCGGCAATCGCGAGCGCGTCGTAGACGATCTTCTCCGCGGTGCTCTTCTTGCCCATGGTCATGACGCGGTTGATCAGCTGGCTCACCAGCCTGGAGTCGTGCACAGGGTCCGGCGCCAGCTCGCGTGGCTGAATCTCGGCTCGGCGTGGCATTACGAGCCTCTCTTGGCGCCGTACTTCGAGCGCCCTTGACGACGGTCGGAGACTCCGGCCGTGTCGAGTGCAGCCCGAATCACCTTGTAGCGGATGCCCGGGAGGTCCTTCACACGGCCGCCGCGGATCAGCACGACGGAGTGCTCCTGCAGGTTGTGCCCCTCGCCCGGAATGTAGGTCGTGACCTCCATCCCGTTCGTCAACCGCACGCGGGCGACCTTGCGCAGAGCCGAATTCGGCTTCTTGGGCGTGGTCGTGTACACGCGCGTGCAGACGCCGCGCTTCTGGGGCGCGCCGCGGAGGGCAGGGGTCTTCGTCTTGGCCTTTGGCTTGACTCGACCCTTGCGCACAAGCTGGTTGACGGTGGGCATGTACTCCTTCGAGAGATTCGTGACAGGACAATGGTCGGCGGGGGCAGTGCCCCTGCCAACCGGCCGCGGCATGGTAGCAAAGGTTGATGCCTCAGAATGGCCCGGAAACGCCTATTCAAGCCATAGCCAGAACGTCGGAGCGCCACTACAGTGGGTCTCGGTGAGCGACGCACTGGCCTGGGCAGCTTTCGGCGCCGGAATCGTCGTGCTCGCTCTCATCCTCCTCGCTGTCCTGATCCGCGAGCGGCGGGCGGCGGATGCGCGGCTTGCCGCCGTCGTGCGAGAGCTAACGAGCCGCATGGATAGCGTCGTCGAGGAGCTGCGCGGTGCGCAAGACGAGGACCGACGGAGCCGCATCCTCGGCGAGCTCGGCGGCACGATCGACCTGGATGAAGTACTCGCCCGCGTGCTCGAGGCGGCGAGCGCGATCCGCGGGGTCGATGCCGCGCTCGTCACGGTCGGCTCCGGCGACGAGGCGATTGGTTCGGCGATCGGCCTCACGAGTGAGGAAGCAGACGCGCAGTCGGTGGCAGGGCCGCCCGACGGGCGCACGGCGCGCTCCCTGACCATCTCCTACGACTATCCGGACGAGCTGGAAGGAGACGGCAGGGAGCTGATTCGGCACGGTCTCGCGGTCCCGCTTCCGGGCGAGGGGCGTCCGATCGGCTACTTGAGCGTCTTCAGCCGGGCGGACTCACACTCGTTCACGGACCGGGACAAGCGCTCGCTCGAGGAGCTGGCCGGACGCGCCGGGCCGGCGATCGAGAATGCGATGCGCTTCCGGGAGGCCCGCCAGCTCGCCGATCTCGATGCGCTGACCGGCCTCCACAACCGGCGTTACTTCCACGAGACGCTGGCTCGCGAGGTCTCACGTGCCCACCGTTACGGGCGCCGTCTCTCGCTCGTCGTCTTCGACCTCGACGACTTCAAGGCGATCAACGACCGGATCGGGCACCTCGCGGGAGACAGCGTCCTCGCCGAGGTCGCCGAGCGCGTCCGGCCAGTCGTGCGCTCAGCGGACGTCGCCTGCCGTGTCGGCGGCGACGAGTTCGGCATCATCCTCCCCGAATCCACGCTCGCTGAGGCCGAGCAGCTCTCGCACCGAATTCAGGCAGCGGTCGCCGGCAGTCCGATCGAAGACGCGGGAACGCTCCAGTTGTCGGCCGGCGCCGCGGAGCTCCGCCCGGAAGACCGCGCCACAACGTTCTTCGAGCGGGCAGACGACGCGCTCTACCGAGCGAAGGAGTCTCGCAAAGCAGAGACCCCTTCGCTCGTCCGGCGAAGAACCGAGCGCAAGTAGGCGGCCGCCGGCCGCCGTAGTGGCTATTCGAGCCGTTGTCCCCGTGCCTGGCATCGGGACGTGGCCGGCAGGGACATCAGCGCGGGTGATTGCTGTCGCCCACGTGGACATGGCCGAGCGGACGTCCTCGGCGTTTGGCTGCTGGCGCGGGATTGAAGCCCGCCTCGGGCTCACGTCACTTCCGGCCAATGTCCGCGTGCCAGGCACGGGGACCGGCCCGAAACGACGACGGGCGCCCGAGGGCGCCCGTCGCAAACGGTCACGGACGAGGAGAGCTAGCTCTCCTCGTCCAGCGGCGACTCGATCTCCGGGATCTCGATCGCGTCGCCGGACTCGTGAGGCTCCGGATCGCCGTCCGGCTCCGGCGCTCCGCCGAAGTCCAGTGCGAGATCCGCCAGCGAAGCACCGTCGCCGCCGTCCGCGCCGATCTCCTCGAGTGCGGCGAGCAGCTGCTCCTCCGACTCGGGCCGGCGGTAGGCCGACGCCGGGATCTTTTCCGACGGCTTGACCTCGACCGATCGGTACTGCTTGAGGCCCGTGGCCGCCGGGATCAGCTTCCCGATGATCACGTTCTCCTTGAGGCCAAGGAGCTGGTCGACCTTGCCCTCGATCGCAGCGTCGGTCAGCACCTT
>DASSXA010000054.1:0-5299 GCA_035704315.1 Gaiellaceae bacterium | reverse complement strand
AGCGAGGTCCAGAACCAGGCGAAGGAGCTCGAGCGCCGCGCGAAGGACGTCGCGTCCCGTGAGGCGGAGCTCGACCGCCAGGCCGCCCAGCTGGACGAGGCCCGGGCGGAGGCGGCTCGCGTCGGAGCGGAGCTCGAGGCCCGCGCCGCGGAGCTCGACCGGTTGGAGCACGACCTCGCCTCACGAGAGACGGTGCTCTCGAGCCTCGAGCCACGCGAACGCGCGACGACCGAGAAAGAGGCGGAGCTGGAGGCGCAAGAGCGGAAGCTCCGCAGAGAGGCCGAGCGGCAGGTGGAGACCTCGAAACGACTCGACCGTCATGCCTCGGATCTCGCCGAGCGAGAGCGTGCACTCGCACGCCTCGGGCAGACACTCATGGCTCGCCGAGACGGAGAGCATGCTTCCGAGCCGACGAAGGACGTGGAGATCGCTTTTTCGGAGGGCATCGAAGCCCTCAGCGCCGCGGCTCGCTCCATCCGCCGACCACGCTAGCCTCGGCGAAATGGCGTGATCTTCGGCCCTAGGAGGCCTCGCGGAGATCGTGAGCGAGGTTTGCGGGCGTGAGGTCGACGCCGGCGCTGAGCGTGGAGCGCCACCGGCCGTCGCGATCGTAGATCCGGATCGGAGCCGAGTGCATGTTCGGGCTTCCGCTCTCCTGGGCGGAGAGAACGGAGAACGCCTTCCAGACCGGCCGCAGCTCGGCCGCGGACCCGTGGAGGTAGCGCAGCGTGCCGGTGGCTCGATAACGCTGCAGGAACCGCTGAATGCTCTTCGGCGTGTCGCGAACGGGGTCGACGCTGATCGCCACCGCCTCGACGCCGCGCCGATCGCCTCCGAGCGTCTTCACGGCCTGGGTCATCTGGGCGGCGATGACCGGACAAGACGCCGTGCAGGCGGTGTCCAGAAAAGTCACGGCGAGGGCCTTCCCCTCCAGATCGGAGGATCGAACCGTCCGACCTTGGTCGTCGCGCAGGGAGAACGCCGGAAGCGTGAATCCCTCAGGCGCCTGGCTACCACGGAAATCGCCACCACCTCCGCCGCGGGCGAACAGGAGCCCCACGGGAATCGCCAGCGCAGCGACGAGGACGGCGAGGACGATCGCGATCCGCACCTACTGGATGATGCCGACGCAGCCGTTGTCCGGCCGCCTTTAGGTCGTTTCGGTGCTCCCCCTGAGCTTCGCAACCTCGGCTCGAAGGCGGAGCAGCTCCGCGTACACCTCTGTCAGCGATACGAAGGCACATCGGCAGTCGTGCCACCCGGCGCCCAATCGGTCCCATGTCACGAGCGCGAGGGGACACAGTCGATGTTCGACACCCTGGGGCGGCGCGTCGGACGGCCACTCGACCGCCGGCGACGCGACACGGGCCGGGAAGGTCCAGTAGTCACCCGTGCGAAAGCCGGAGCCTCCGAAACGCACCCTGATGCCGTCCTCGAGCACGATCCAGTTCGACTCGACCTGCACGGTGGAGTCCGGGGTCTGGTTCCACAGCCGTGCGCGTGGTCGAGTCGCTCCGGACTGCGCCGAAACATCGCGGTCGAAGACACCCTCTCGTGTGTTCTCCGACCACGCGTCGACCCGGGCGAGTGTTCCCGGGAGCCCGAGCTGCTCGCGCTCGGCGCCACTGATCTCGAGCGAGTCGCCGACGGAAATGGTCTGTGGATCGACAAGCGAGCGCCCCAGTCGCGCGGATCTCGGCCCGAGGAAACGCTCAACAGGAAAGAGCACGGAACCGTTGTGCCGCGACCACTTGAAAGTCGCCTCGCCGAGCGAACCTCCGTCGTGGATCTCGACGCGGTAAAGCTGGTTCTCGGTTCCGAGATATCCATCCGGTGCCTCCGCAGTCATGCGCCCGAGCCCTTGCTTCGGCAGCGCTGAGGACGACTCGGCGCAGCCTTCGCTGCTGACGTCCTCGATCACGTCGATCGCCCAGGCAACCTGAAGACGGGTCGAGGACTCCGGACCCCCGAGCGCCACCTCGACGAGGTCCGGTGCATCGAGCGCGGTGACGTGACGCTCCCATGCGTCGAGGTAGACGAGGTGGGTTCGCCCGGCCTCAGGACGCAGCGGCGTTCTCGTGACTTGCGAGATCGGTGTGTCCGCAGCGAGCTCGCAAGCGAGCCCTCCGGCGTAGATGCGACCGGCGGAGAGCATGGGGGCGCCGTCGGCGCCCGTGTAGACCTCGAAACCCAGGCCGCCGGGAACGCCGGACGGGCCGACGACATCCTCCAATCGGGTGCGCCCAAGGTATTCGAGCATTGCGGCCTGCTCGTTCCAGTCGGAGTCGAGCTGCACGCGCCCCTGCTGCATGAGCACAGCCGTGTAGTGATTTCGCGCATCGAACGTCCACCGGCTGAAGTCACCTTTCATGCTCCATCTCCTTATCCGCGAGCGAGTGGCTAAATGATTCAGTAGGCGGATGGCTGAGCGGAGGCCGACGTTGCGCGAGGGAATCCGCTCGCTGCCCGCGCCGGTCTGGATCCTCTGCGCGGGCACGTTCGTCAACCGCTTCGGGAGCTTCGTTGCGGTCTTTCTCGTCCTCTACCTCCGGAGCCGGGGCTACTCGATCGCCGAGGCCGGCCTTGTCGTCAGCTTCTACGGCGTCGGGAACGTCATCGCGGCGGGTGTGGGTGGCTGGACGGCGGACCGGTTCGGACGGCGGAATGCGCTCGCCCTCTCGATGTTCAGCTCCGCCGTCACGTTGCTCCTGCTCTCACAGGCGGAGTCGCTGCCGCTGATCATCGTCCTGACGACGCTCGCCGGGCTGACGGGCGAGATGTACCGGCCGGCGGCCGCCGCGCTCCTCACCGACCTCACGCCTGCCGGCGAGCGGATTCCGGCGTTCGCCCTGAACCGCCTGGCAATCAATCTCGGCTTCGCGGCCGGGCCGGCTGTCGCGGGTCTCCTGGCCGAGCGTTCCTTCTTCCTGCTCTTCCTCGGCGATGCTCTGACCTCGGCGGCCTTCGGAGTCATCGCGCTCACGACGCTGCCCGAGGGAGTTCGCGTCCGGCGCGGCGAGGAGCGGCGGGGGGAGGCGGTGCGGACGATGCTCCACGACCGCGCGTTCGTGTTCTTCCTCGTGTCCTCGGTTCTGGGGGCTTTCGTGTACTTCCAAAGTCAGACGACCTTCCCCCTCCACGTTCGGGCGAGCGGGCTCTCGGATGCGGACTACGGACTCCTGATCTCGCTCAACGGCCTCGCGATCGTGCTGTTCGAGCTCCCGCTCGTCGCGATCACGCAGCGCTTTCCCTACAGACCTGTTCTCACCGTGGGCTCTCTGCTCGTGGGCCTCGGATTCGCGCTGAACGCGGTTGCCAACGATCTGCCGGAGCTCGCACTGACCGTGCTGATCTGGACGCTGGGGGAAATCATCTACGCGCCGGTGGCGTCGGCCTACGTGGCCGACATCGCGCCGGAGCACCTGCGCGGCCGCTACCAGGGCGCCTGGGGGCTCACCTGGGGGCTGGCGTACGTCTTCGCTCCCGCCGTTGGCGCTGCGATCTTCGCGTGGAACGCCGACGGCCTCTGGCTCATCTGCGGGCTGCTTGGGCTTGCTGCGGCGCTGCTCCTCCTCGCAGCTCGGCCACCACGCGTCCAGCCTGCAGCCATCGACGACGAGGCCGCCCTGAGCGGCGGCCTCGCCGGAGGTTCGCGGTGAAGGAGAGTCATCTCATGCGGGCTCCTTTCTCGTGCTTCCTGCTCTAGAGAAAAGCCGACGCACCTAAGCGCCGACTGAACGAGACCTAAGACCTTTCGAAGAGTTGTCCAGCCTCCGCAATGACTAGCGTGTGGCCCGCAGATGCGGCATTTCGCCACTCTGGGGGTCGCGCTCACTCTTCTCGCTGTCGCCGGAGCAGCCGGCGCGGCGGACGGCGATGCGTACCTGAAGAGCTGCTACTCGACCGCGCCGGCCGGATCGTGCGTCGCGTTGACGCCCGGCTTCCAGGGAGCGGACGTCGAGCTCAGCCCGGGCGCTCGCCATCTCTACGCCGCCGTCTGGGGCGTTGGGGGCGGGTACACCGGCCTGCGGCTCTTCGATGTCGGCACCCGCGGTGCGTTCGCGCCCCGAGAGGGACTAGAAGGCTGCTACGCGCCGGACGGGGCCGGCGGCGATTGCACGCCGCTCATCGCCGACGGCGGTGCGTACGACGTCGACATCAGCGCGGACGGAAGGAGCGTCTACCTCCCCACGGGCGGCAAGCTCACCGTCCTCAACCGGGACACGACCTCGGGCGTGCTCACCCTCGCGCAGTGCTTCGGGACAGCGCCGTGCGTTCCCGATCCGGGGAGCTTCGAGAGCACTGCCGGGAGCCTGGACTCGGCGAACCTCTATGTCCGCGGGGTCGGCCAGCTCGCCGTCTTCGACCGAGACGCGGCAACGGGCTCGATTGCGCGGAAGGGCGGCGCGGGCTCCTGCTTCACAGAGGAGGTCGCGAGCGGCGGCTGCACACAGGCGACGCCTGCCGTCGGCATCGCCTCATCGGGCTACGAGACGGTGGTCTCGGTCGACGGACGCAACGTGTACGTCTCTAGCCAGGCGCCCGGCGGCGTTGCCGTCTTCCAGCGCGCTGCCGGGGGGAGCCTGTCCCAGGAGCCGGGGACTGACGGCGGCTGCGTCACCGTCGGCGGTACGAGCGGGAGCGCCGGCGGTAGGGAGTGCGTCCCCGGCCCGCAGACGCTTGCGGGCGCAAAGGCAGTCACCATCGACCGGCAAGGCACGTTTGTCCTCGTCACCGGCGACGGCGGAACCACCATCTTCCGTCGCGATGCAGCGAACGGACGGCTCACCATGACCGATTGCCTGGACGAGCTCGGCGGGACGGCTCCCCCGAGCGTCTGCCACGAGGTCACAGGTTCAGCTGGCACCGACGTCGCCGTCTCGCCGGACGGAAGTAACGTGGTCGTGAGCGCGAGTGCCCTGTCCGGGCTCTCGTTCTTCCGGCTCAACCGAGTGACCGGGAAGCTGACGCAGCTCGCGACGAGAGGCTGCATCACCGCCAAGACACCGGCCGCGCCGTGCGTGTCGATCCCGGGGCTCCTCGGCGGCCCCGGCGCAGTAACGATTTCGCCAAGCGGCCTCTCACTGTTCTCGGCGATGCGCATTCCGTCCGCCGACGGCGGCTCTATCGCGGGCTTCGAGCGCGATCTCGCGCCCGAGTGCAAGAGCAAGACGATCACAGTTCGCCGCCGTACGCAGCTCGCAGTGCCGCTCACCTGCACCGACGCGAACGGCGACAAGGTGACGCTCGAGATCGCGGCGCCGCCGGTTGTGGGCTCACTGGGGGTCGTCAACCAGGC
>DASSXA010000411.1:0-7721 GCA_035704315.1 Gaiellaceae bacterium | reverse complement strand
GCCAGTGGCGGGACGAACGCTTCCGGCACCTCTACCTGTCGACCACGCGTGAGCGCCGCCAGGACATCAGCGTCCTTTTCGGCGACCTCGACGGGTTCACTGCCTTCTCCGAGCGCTCGACTCCGACCGAGGTCGCGGCAGTGCTCAACGCCTACTGGGGTGGCGCCGCGCCGCTGATCACTCGCCGCTTCGACGGCGAGCTGGAGAAATTCATCGGCGACGGCATGATGGCCGTCTTCAACGGCCGAAGCGACCAACCCGACCATGCCGTGAGGGCTGCGGGTGCCGCCTTGGCGCTGCAGCGAGAGCTCGCGCCAATCGCCGAGCAGCATCCAGACTGGCCGCGGATGCGCGTCGGTGTCAACAGTGGGGAAGCGGTTGTCCGCGAGATCGGAGGCGAGGGCCACGTCGCCTATCCGTTGGTCGGCGACACGATCAACACGGGCGCGCGCCTGGAGGGTGTCGCTCCTGTCGGCGGAGTGCTGATCGGCGCTGAAACGTACGACCAACTGCCGGCCGGAGCGGTTGTCGAAGAAAGGCCGGGACTCCGGGTGAAGGGCAAGGCCGACGTAATCCATGCGTACGTCTTGCTCGCTCTCTGCTAGACGAGGCAAACGCTAGAGAGCGACACCGATCCGCCGCCGGAGCGGGGCGTTGCCCCGCGGGAGGCAAACAGACCAGAGAAGCCATGGAAGAGGCGAGCGAGAAGCCGGCTCCGCCGACGTGCGAGCTAGCGCGCCGACCGCAAGGAGGGGGTCCGTGGGGGAACCTGGGGTTCCCCCACGTGCTTCGAGATCTTCCGCTCGAGTAGCTCCTTCACGCGGGGCCAGTCGTCGTCGACGATCGCGTACCACGCAGAGTCCCGAATCGAGTCCGGCAGGATCATGTGCTTCCGGAAGATCCCTTCGAACGTCGCTCCGATGCCGAGTAGCGCGCCGCGCACGCGGAGATTGCGCGCGTCCGTCTTGAACTCCACCCGCATCAGTCCGCACCTGTCGAACGCGTTCGAGAGCAGGAGGTACTTCGTCTCGATGTTCGCTCCAGTCCCCCACTGCGGCCGCTCGAGCCAGGTCCAGCCGATCTCCGCTCGACGGTGGAAGGGCTCGATGTTGAGGTAGCGCGTCGAGCCAACGGGCCGGTCGTCGACGATCACGACGAACGGGATCTCGTTCTCGGCGGCCAACGCCTGATCGAACCAGCGCTCGAAGCCGAGGGTGTACATGTTGGTGAAGCGGTGGATCTGTGGCTCGCGCTCCGCCGCTTCGCGAAGACCGTCACGATGCCCCTCGGCGATCGGCTCCACGCGCACGATGCGCCCCTGGAGCGGGCCCGGAGGTCGCAACTCGCTCACAACGCGCAGTATCGCGGCCGCGGCTCATTCAGCTGTCGGCGGGGTAACCGGCGGCCGATCCTCCCCGAAGTGCAGGAGTTGTTCGACCGGATCGCTGCTCGAGACATACGTCGCTGCGTAGGCGCGAGGATCTCGTCCTTGCCGGGTGAAACGGCGCCTGCCATGGCGGTCCAGTTCCGGACCGTCGTCTTTGTGTCGGGAAGGCCTCCTCCTGGGGAGCCTTCTTTTCGAGTGAGGGGCCGGAGAGAAGGAGGACCCCTCCTAGCCCCATACTCGTTAGCCCGTCGGTGACTCGGCCGCAGCTACCACGCGGTCATCAGCCACAGTCTCAGCGGGCACGTAGGTCGCTCCGTAGCCTGCGAGCCGACCGAGTGGTGCGCCGAGGGCGAGTCCCATCCGCTGCATCCACACGGGCGGGAAGGGAAGTCGCACGTCATCGAAGTGAGCACGCGCAATCACCGCGAGTCGCAGTGGGTTCGGCATGCCTTTGCGGTTGGTCTTGCCGTCGGCGGCGAGACCGAACATCGTCTCGATCAACTGCTCGAACTGGAGTGCGGGCCGAACCTCGCACACGAAGTGAGCCTCGTCCTCTCCAGCGTTCCAGAACTTGTGTGGCGTCCCGGCGGGGACAGTGATGCGCTGGCCCGCTCCGGCGTAGACGTTCGACCGATGGAGCCGGAAGCCGACTGTTCCGCGCAGGACGTGGAAACGTTCTTCCTGGTACGGATGGAAGTGAGGTGAGGCGACGAAGCCGCTCGGCTTGACGAACGCCTCGAATACGACAAGCTCGCCGTTGGTCCCGGCTGAGGTCTTGGTGAACACGAGGCGTTCGCCGGTCACCTCGTTCTCGATCACGTCTCCTGGCTGGATCATGCTGCTGTTCCTTTCGTTGGTTGGCTTCCGTCCTTGCCCTGAGCCGCGCGCGAAAGAGAGACGAACGCGCTGCGGCTCAGGGCAGGGACGAATCCCTGCCCTGTTGCTGTCCTGCTCTACGGCGTGGCCGGGGCCAAGCAGTAGACGTAAACCGTCCCGGACAAGTCCTGCCCGGAGGTCTGGATCACCGTCCAGGCGTTGCCGCCCAGGGGGTCACCTGCGACAGACGAGCGGAAGCTCGCCTTGACGCCGCCCTGAATGTTGAACCCGCCCGAGAGAGCGACGAGACGAGGCGAGTTCGGGTCGGCCGGATTGGTCAGCGGGCACGGAACGGTGAACTGCTTGTCGCCCGTGCTCTCGCCACCTGCGACGGTGACGATGCCGCTGAATCCAGCAGGCCCGGCAGGCCCGATAGGCCCGGCAGGCCCGATAGGCCCGGCGGGGCCAGCAGGCCCGGCTGCACCGTTAGTGCCGTTGGCACCGTTGGCACCGGTAGGCCCGATAGGCCCGGCAGGCCCAGCGGGGCCAGCAGGCCCGACAGGCCCGGTAGCGCCGTCGAGGCCGTCCTTACCGGGGTCGCCGTTCAGACCGTCCTTACCGGGGTCGCCGTTCAGACCGTCCTTACCGGGGTCGCCGTTCAGACCGTCGTCACCAGTTTCGCCCTTGGCACCGACTTCGCCCTTGGCACCGTCGAGGCCAGCGAGGCCCCGGAGGCCCTGAGCACCGGGGGTGCCCATAAGGCCCTGAGCGCCAGTGGCACCAGTGGCACCCTTCGCACCGGCCTTGCCGTTCTTGCCGTTCTTGCCGGCCTTGCCCGCTTTGCCAACGATGCAGATCTTCTGCACGGCGGTGTACGCCTTGACCGACTTGAGGTCGAAGCGGGTGTCCGGCGTGCCGGTCTTTTCGACCCACACGCAGAGACGCTCCACCTCCTTCGTCTTGGATGCGCTGCTCTGCGCGCCCTGCGCCACGCCCACGAGGGCGAGCGAGAGCACGCCGGCCAGCGCGATGAGCTTCTTCATGCTTGTCTCCCTTGTTGCTCTGCCGACGTTCAGGACCGCTTCAGCGAGAGGCCGCAGGCTTCAGCGGTTTTCGGCAGGTTTGATGCCAACGTAGTCCAGAAAACAAGGAATGGCATGGCCCAAAAGAGTGAGCTTTTGTCAGGATTGTGTGCGCTTAGGGGAGGCGGCGGAAGGTCATTGTCCAGCGCACCGTCGTCTCCTGGGTGACTCGCAAGGTCGGCGTGTTCACGATCGTCGCCTGACGCCTCGCCGCTCCGCGGGCAACCGCGCGCGCCGCCGTGCCGTTGAGAAGGGCATCTCCGTTGACGCGGCCGGGCGCGAGCTGCAGCCACCCGCCAGGGTAGGTCGGATCGAGCCCACAGAGCTCCACCTCGCCCGGCGTAGCCGGCTTTTGGAAGGCGAACGCGGCACGACCGGACCTGAAGCCTGCACGCACGCTGCGCGGAGCGAGGGTTCTCGCCTTGCAGTGCCCAATCGCCTTCAGGATCGGCTCGGCGCGGCACCGCTTGACGTCGCCGAATGAGCCGCTCGTCGCCTTCCCTGTGGCGCGCGCGAGCACCGCGCTGGGCCGATAACGGAGCCCGGCACCGCTGCGCGTGACCGCGATCGCCGCCGCACGCGGGCTGCGCAGCTGGAGCTCGCGGCCGCCGAAGCCCGTGCGCCGGATCGAGCAGTCTTCGCTCACCCGAGTCCAGGCGTAGGTGAAGTGGTCGACGACGGTCGCGTTCAGCCTTGCCGAGAACCTCGGCGGAGGTGCTGCGGCCTGTGCGGCGAGTGGTGCCGCCACGAGACCAGCGACGAAGCTCACGATTGCGAGCTTCATGGTTCGAGATCTTCCCTGATCAGCGCGAACATAATCGCGTCGACCCACTCTCCGTGGCGGCGGTAGGCCTTGCGCTTCACCCCCTCACGGACGAAGCCGGACCGTTCCGCGTGGCGGATCGCGCGGTCGTTGAACGCGTAGCACTCGAGTTGGAGCCGGTGGAAGTCGAGGTCGAAGATCAGGTGCCGCTGGAAGAGGCGCGCGGCTTCGTCCGAGAGCTTGCGGCCTCGGAAGTCCGGGTGGATCGCCAAGCCGCCGAGGCTGGCGATCCGATTGCGCTCGTTGACCAGGGAGAACGCCATCATCCCGGCGCACGTCCACCCGCCGTCGTCGGCCACCTCGATCACGAAGACGCCGGACTCCTCGGGCGCTGTCTGCGAAGCCTGCACTTCCTCGAGGACGCCCTCACGGTCCCGCGCGCGTGAAGCCGCGAGGAACGGCTCGACGCTGTCCTCGTTCACGAGCTCGACCAGGAAATCGACGTCGTCCTCGCCCGCCCGCCGGATGCGCAGCTTGGCGGCGTCAAGGGTGGCCCACCGGCCGACCGCAGGTCGGGCCGCGCCTCGACCGGTCACTTCAGACGGCCGCACGGGCAAAGCCGATGCGGCCTGAGTCGACGTCGCGAGCGACGTCTCACGGCGTCGGCGCTGGAACCGGCTGGCGGCGGCGTGCCGGCTTCACGGCCCCTGACCCAAGCGCCACCCCGGCAAGGATGAGCGCAAGCCCGGCGATGGCGGTGACGCGGATGGCCTCGTCCAAGAAGACGGCGCCGTAGAAGAGCGCCGTCACAGGCAGCAGGTAGACGACCAGGCTGGCGCGAGAGGAGCCGAAGTGCTCGACCATGTACAGGTAGAGCAGCAGGCCGATCGCCGTCCCAAGGAGACCAAGGGCCGCAACCGAGGCGAGGGCCTGCCAGCTCGGGACATCGCTCGGCGCCTGTGCGATGCCGAACGGCGCAAGCACCACCATGCCCCAAAAGGCCGAGGCGAACGAGACGAGCAGTCCGGACGAATCCCCGAGCTTTCGCTGGCTGTAGAGCGTGCTGACCGCGTACGAGACCGACGCCAGGACCACGGCAAGCGTCCCGACCGCCCCGGCCCAGCCGCCCTGCGGCTGGATGCCGACCAGCACGCCGACGCCGACGATGCCGAGAGCGATGCCGACGGCGCGCGAACCGGTCACCCGCTCCCCGGGCATGAACCGAATCGCGAGGAGCACGACGAAGATCGGCATCGACGCGTTGGCGATCGCGGCGATGCCCGAGTCGATCCTCGTCTCGCCCCAGGCGATCAGCCAGAACGGAAGCGCGGTGCTCACGATGCCGAGGACGATGCCTGCACGGCCGAAGTCACGAAGGCACCGGAACGCCTGACCCGGGCCGCGGCGGGCGACCATGATCGCGCCGAGCGCGATCGAGGCCACGACGCACCGGCCGAACATCGTCGCGGCAGGTGAGAGCTCGTCCACGGCGACCTTGATGAACATGAAGGACGAGCCCCAGATCGCCGCCAGGACCAGCAGCGTTGTCGCGTACCCCCGAGCCACCTGTACAACCTAACGACAGAAACCCTGGCAACCTTCCAGCGTGAGATCGTCCGCCGCTGCCCTCTTCTCGCTCCTCTTCCTACTGGCAGCCTGCGGAGGTTCGGACTCGAGCGGCCAGGGCTCGTTTCGGGTTGCCTCGGTCGATCTGAAGACCGACCTGTCGATCTCCGAGACGGTGCGCCTCGCCAAAGAGCACAAGCTCGGTATCCGCGAGATCGTCGCCGTTCAGCGCCGCGGAGGCGACGAGCTCACCGGCAACTACGTACCCGATCCCGACGCGTCCCCCGAAGAAGCGGAGCAGCAGTTCCTCGACGAGGATCTGAGCGACCGCTCCGGAGAGCTCAATCTCCAGGAGCGCCGGGCGCTCGAGGAGGCGGCTGCAACGCCGCCTGCCGTCCGAGATCTCACGGTGTGTGGCTCGTCCGACGCCATCCAGGCGCTGGACTCCGATCAACGGGTCGACGACGTATTCATCAACCCGGAACGTACGCTCGAAAACTGTCCGTAGCGGCGTCTATGCTCCGGCCTCTGAGGGTCGTCGAGCAGCCGCTGCATCGCGCACTCGGCCTTACGGACGAGGAGCTTGACCGTATCTGCGAGTTGCTCGAGCGCGACCCGAACCACTTCGAGCTCGCCGTCTTCTCGCTCCTCTGGTCGGAGCACTGCGGCTACAAGCACTCGGCGCGGCTCCTGAAGCGCCTTCCTTCGCAGGGCGAGCGCGTGCTTCAGGGCCCCGGGGAGAACGCGGGCGTGCTCGATCTCGGCGACGGAGAGGCCGTCGCGTTCAAGGTCGAGAGCCATAACCATCCTTCCGCGGTCGAGCCGTTCCAGGGCGCGGCGACGGGCGTCGGCGGGATCCTGCGCGACGTGATCGCGATGGGCGCGAGGCCAGTCGCGCTCCTCGACGGCCTGCGCTTCGCCGAGCCGGATTGGATGTTCGAACGAGCCGTCTCGGGCATCGGGCACTACGGAAACTGTGTGGGCGTGCCGACCGTCGGCGGCGAGGCCGTCTTCGACGAGGGCTATGCCGGGAACTGCCTGGTCAACGCGATGTGCGTCGGGCTCCTTCCGCGCGAGCGCGTGTTGCGGTCGAGGGCGAAGGCCGTGGGCAGTTCGGTGCTCGTGTACGGGGCGACGACCGGACGAGACGGGATCGGTGGAGCAAGCGTTCTGGCCAGCCAGGAGCTCGGCGAGGAGGACGCAGACAAGCGGCCGAGCGTCCAGGTCGGCGATCCCTTCACGGGCAAGAAGCTGATCGAGGCGAGCCAGGAGCTCGTGGAGCAGGGGCTCGTCGGGTCGCTTCAGGACTGCGGCGCCGCCGGCCTTGCTTCGGCGCTGGCCGAGATGGCCCGAGACGGGGCCGGCGTGGACGTCGAGCTCGACCGCGTGCCCTTGCGCGAGGAGGACCTCGAACCGTGGGAGATCATGATCTCCGAGAGCCAGGAGCGGATGGTGTGCGTGACCTCCCGGCCCGGAGACGTCGCGGCGGTTTGCCGCAAGTGGGAGCTCAACCACGCAGTGATCGGCGAGGTCACGGCGACGGGCGATCTGCGCGCCTTCCACGACGGCGAGCTCGTCGGCGACATTCCGGCGCGGCTGCTGACGGACGAGTGTCCCCGCTATGTCGTGCTCACAGCGCCGCGCGAGACAGCGGCCGCGTCGCCCCCGCTGGAGCCCAATCTGCGCAGCCGAGAGTGGATCTACGAGCGGTACGACCAGCTCGTCGGATCGCGAACCGTCCGGCGCCCGGGGCTCGACGCGGCCGTGCTGCGGCTGACACCGTCCTTCCGGGGCCTGGCCGTGTCCCTGGACGGGCCGCCGCTCGGGGAGCGCGACCCGTTTCGTGCCGGAGCGCTCGCCGTCCTCGACGCTGCGCGCAACGTCGCGTGCTGCGGCGGCGAGCCGATCGGCCTGACCGACTGCTTGAACTTCGGCAGCCCGGAGAAGCCGGAGATCGCGTGGGAGCTCGAGCAGGCGATCGAGGGAATCGCGCAGGCAGCCGAGGCGCTCGGGATTCCGGTCGTATCCGGAAACGTCTCGCTCTACAACGACACCGACGGGCGCTCGATCCCGCCCACGCCGGTCGTCGGCTGCGTCGGCCTCGTCC
>DASSXA010000264.1:0-2794 GCA_035704315.1 Gaiellaceae bacterium | reverse complement strand
GTGGATTGCCGCGCTCGTCGACATCATTCGGCGGCGGCATCAGATGTCGGGCGGCAAGCTCGCTGCTTGGCTGCTCATCATCATCATCTTCCCGGTCCTCGGAGCGATCGCCTACTTCATCGTCCACGGTGCCGGCGGGCCTTCAGGCGCACCCCGGGACCCAGGGATGGGCCGCCAACCCGGTATGTGAGCGAGCGCGCCTAGCAGAGCACTCCGGCCACGTTGCCGGTCCCCGAGTGGCCGGGGTTGTCGTCGTACCCGGGGTCCACGTCCACGACGACGACGTGCGGCGTATTCCCCGTGATCGTCGAGCCCGACTTCGAGATCGAGCTCGCGACACGAACGAGGATGAAGGCCGGAAGGGGTGGCGGGGGCGGGTCGGAGCTCCCGCCTGGACCCGTCGACCAGCTCTGCCCACAGGCCGGATTGCTGCCCGGGTTGTTGGCGAAGCCCTTGAAGGCTGCCGGTGCCGGCCCACCGCTCAGTGAGTTGAGCCTCGGCCACTGAGCGCCCCAGAAGGTGACGGCGTTCCCGACCGCGGAATTGCCGTCCCCGATCACGAACGAGCCGCCGGCCGTCGCTCCGCCGATGAGGAACGTGCACGAGGCCATGGCGGTGCTTCCGCCGACGTCGTTGATCGTGGTGGTAACCGTGAACGGCCCCGTGCCTGTGTAGGTGTGCGTGCCGCTGACGTCGAACGCGCCGACTCCAGTCTGCGTCACGGTTCCTGGGGTCGGCAGCGTTAGGTCGCCCCAGTTGATGGTCGCCGTGAAGTCGGCGACGGTCGCGAAGGGGTTCGCGTCGGTGAAGCTCGCGACGACGCCGCTGAACATCTGGCCGGAAACCTTGTTCGTGCAGGTCGCCGTCAGCGGCGCATCGGCCACGTTCGCCGTCGACGTCGCCGTCGCCGTGTTCGTCGGATTGTCGACGTCCGTGATGACGATCGTGATCGGGTAGGTGCCTTCCTCGATGTAGGTGTGCGTTCCGATGACGCTGAACGGCCCGCCGGTCGGCCCGGTGATCGTTCCGGCCGTCGGTGCGCTCCCGTCGCCCCAGTTGATCGTCGCCGAGTACTCGCTCGCCGTTGCGGTCGCATCGGGATCCGTGAAGGTCGCGACGACGCCTGTGAACGGCGCCCCCTCGACCGAGTTGATCGTCGTTCCGATCGCGGTAATCGGCGCGTCGGGCGCCGCCTCCGATTCGAAGAACACGTCTGGATCGGGCCGTCCGGCCGGCCAGTTCGCGTTCGTGATGGTGTTCCGGTTGTCGCCCCAGAGGTAGTAGAACCTGCCGGCGTCAGCGGCGACCCCGATGTACTCGCCCATGTAGCAGTTGGCGATCGCGTTGTCGAAGTTGGGGTTGAGCTGCGGGACGCCCCAGTTCTGGTTCGTCACGCGCTGGAGCGCGCCGAAGGTCTGGCCGCCGTCGGTCGAGAACGCCTTGAAGACGTCGATGTTGAAGTTGTTCGCGGTGTCATTGCGGCGGTCGTACCAGGCCACCGTCACGCTGCCCTCGTCGCCTCCGACGACGACGTTCGGCTCGAACTGGTCTGTCGTCGTTCCGCCGCCGAGCTGGATCGGCGCCGTCCAGTTGGCGCCGCCGTTCGTCGATCGGCTGAAGAAGACATCGCTGTTGTCGGTGGCGCCCGTCGGGTCGCTCGCCCAGACGACGTAGAGATTCCCGTTGTTGGCGCTGCCGGTCGTGTCGACGGCCAACCAGGCCTGATGGAGCATGCGGATATTGCCGTTCAACGTCGTTCGGTTGTTGTTGGCGCCGCAGGAGACAACGCGGTCGGTGCCCGGGAGGCGGTTACCCGTCGAAACCTGAGTGTTGGTACCGAAGCTCACCCCGGCGTTCGTCGAAGCCAGGAACCGGATGTCTCCGGCCGTCGCGCCGGTGCGGTCGGCCCAGACGACGAACACCTGGCCGTTCGCGCCCACCTTGACGCTGCACCCGAACGGCGCCGGCCCCTGCGCCTGGATGATCTGCTCGTTCACGTACGACGCGCCGCCGTTCGTGGAACGGGAGAAACGGAGCTCGCTCGTGTCGGCCTGGCCGTCCGAAGGGTTGCTCGTATCGATGAACCTCGTCCAGCAGACGTAGACGTTGCCGTTGTTGGCCCCGCCCGAGTTGTCGACGGCGATCGAGGGCTTGTCGCTCAGCGTCGTCACGTTCCCGACGGCGTTCAGACCCGACGACGCCGCTGAGGCATCGACTGCGGCTCCGAACGTCTGACAGTTGTCGGTCGACCGCGCGACGCCGATGGCCGTGTTTCCTCCGATCGTTGCGTTCTCGCCGTAGAAGAACGTGCCGTTCGTCTGGTTGACCGCAAGCGTTGGGTCGCCGTTGTTGTTTGCTCCGAGCTCGCCCTGATCGGTCCACGTCTGACCGCTGTTCGTAGAGCGCGCGAAGCCGGAGATGCCGGCGGTCGGCCCGGAGTCGTTGAACCCCGCGCACACGGTCGTGCCCCGCACGGCGAGGCTCGTCTCGCTCTGCGTCGTGTTGTCGCCCGGATCGCCGGTTGCGGTGTTCACCCGCGTGTCGTCGACCAGAACGGGCTGGGCGAAAGCGGCTGCCGGCTGAAGAAGCGCCAGCGCTAGGGCGATCACGAAGAGCGAGCGGTACATGGGTCCTCCTTCGGGCGGCACATCGCTTGCGGTCCCGACAGCCGCAGAAGGCCGGATCCTTCGGCGATTGTCCCACTCCGACGGCCCCGAGACAACGGGGCGACGGGTCAGGTGACCGTGAAGCTCGCGAGGATCCGGTTCACCTGGGCCACCCGCGCGGCACGGCG
>DASSXA010000092.1:0-9040 GCA_035704315.1 Gaiellaceae bacterium | reverse complement strand
GCTGCGGCCGCTGCTCCAGGATCTGCTTGCTCGCCCCGCCGTCGCCCACTGGGCGACGATCTTCGTCTCCATCGCCGTCCAGGCAATGCCGTTCCTCGTCCTGGGCGTCGCCATCAGCGCAGCGATCGCGGCGTTCGTGCCGGCGGGATTTCTGCCGCGGGTTCTCCCGGACCGGCCGGCCTACGCGGTGCCGGTGGCCGCCGTCGCCGGAGCGGCGTTACCCGGGTGCGAGTGCGGGTCCGTGCCGATCGCTGGACGACTGGTCGCGCGCGGTGCCCCCGCCGCCGCCGCGCTGACCTTCCTGCTGTCGGCGCCCGCGATCAACCCGATCGTCCTCGTCGCCACCGCTGTCGCGTTCCCGGGACAACCGGAGATGGTCGGAGCGCGCTTCGCGGCGAGCCTGCTCGCCGCGATGGCCGTTGGTCTGGTCTGGGCCCGCCTTGGGCGTGACGACCTGCTGAGGCGCGTCCGCCGCAGGCACGTCCACGAAGGCGGACGGCTCTCGGTCCTGGTCGGTACCGCGCAGCACGACCTGATGCAGGCCGGGGGCTTCCTCATCATCGGAGCCGCGACGGCGGCCACGCTCCAGACGGTGGTGCCGCGGAGCGTTCTCGACACCGTGGCCGACTCGGGCCTCGCGGCGGTGCTGGCCCTCGCCGTCCTCGCCGTGCTGATGGCGATCTGCTCGGAGGCCGACGCCTTTGTCGCGGCGAGTCTCACGCAGTTCTCGCCGACGGCCCGCCTGGCCTTCATGGTCGTCGGCCCGATGGTCGACGTGAAGCTGATCTCGCTTCAGGTAGGAGTGTTCGGAAGCCGCTTCGCGATGATCTTCGCGCCGCTGACCTTTGCCGCCGCAGTCGGCGCCAGCATTCTCGTCGGGTGGTGGCTGCTCTGACGGCGGCGGGTGGGACGATCAGCCTGCTCGTCGGCGCGGTGCTGCTCCGTCTCACTGTCACGGACACGTACCGCCGGTACGTCCGTCCGGAGATGGGTCTCTGGCTTGCGATTGCCGGGGTCGCGGTGGTCGCGCTGGGCGTTGTGACGCTGGTCTGGTCTCTTCGCGCGAGCAGGGAAGACGAGCAGGACGACCAGGAGCACGATGACGATCACGGCGTGGGAGTCGGCTGGCTGCTCCTGGCGCCGATCGCCGCGTTGCTCCTCGTTGCTCCGCCGACTCTGGGTAGCTACGGAGTCGGCCGAGCCGCGACCGTCAAGATCCGCTCGGGCAAGGGCACCTTCCGCCCGCTGCCGAAGAGCGCTACGCCGAGACAGATGACACTGACAGAGTTCAGCCAACGTGCCTACGAACGCAACGGTGCTAGCTTCAACGGGCAGCCCGTCCAGCTGACAGGGTTCGTCGCCGACCCCGAGGCGGGAGGCTTCAAACTCGCGCGGTACCAGATCGCCTGCTGCGCCGCAGACGCGGCTCCGGTCGTCGTGCGTGTCGTCGGCACGTCAGGCGACCCGCCGCCCCGCGACCAGTGGGTCACCGTCATCGGGACGTTACGAGCCGGAGGCGATGAGGTTCCCGAGCTGGCCTCGACGAGCCTGGCCGAGATCCCGGCGCCGAATGATCCCTACGAGTGAGCAGGTGCTTCGGCGGCGGCCTGCAGCTCGCGCCGGAGCTCCTTGATCTCGTCCCGCAGCTTCGCGGCGTACTCGAAGCGGAGCTCCTCCGCGGCGGCGAACATCTCCTCCTCGAGCGTGACGACCAGCCGCTCGATCTCGTCCGAGCTCATCCCCTCGACCTTTTGGGCACCACGCCGCCGCCTCGGCACCGTGGGAGCCTCGAGCGATAGGAACTCGGCGATGTCGGATACGCCCTTCCGGATCGACTCGGGCGTGATGCCGTGCTCTTCGTTGTAGGCGAGCTGGACGGCGCGGCGCCGGTTCGTCTCGTCGAGCGCGCCCTTGATCGCCTCCGTGAGCTTGTCCGCGTACATGAGCACCTTGCCGTTCGTGTTCCGTGCGGCCCGTCCGATCGTCTGGATCAGAGCCGTCTTCCCGCGGAGGAAGCCCTCCTTGTCGGCGTCCAGGATGGCGACGAGCGAAACCTCGGGCAGGTCGAGCCCTTCACGCAGCAGGTTGACGCCGACGAGCACGTCGTAGTCACCCAGCCGCAGCTCGCGGATCAGCTGGATCCGGTCGAGCGTGTCGATCTCGGAGTGCAGATAGCGCGCCTTGACGCCCGACTCGAGCAGGTAGTCGGTGAGGTCCTCCGCCATCTTCTTCGTCAGCGTCGTGACGAGCACGCGCTCGCCCGCCTCCTCGCGGTGTCTGATCTCGTTCAGCAGGTCGTCGATCTGGTTCTTCGTCGCGCGCAGCTCGACTTCCGGGTCGACGATGCCAGTCGGCCGCACCAGCTGCTCGGCCGTCCGGGTCGAGTGCCGCAGCTCGAACGGGCCCGGCGTGGCCGATACGAACACCATCTGCGGCACCTTCGCCAGGAACTCGTCGAACCGCAGCGGCCGGTTGTCGAGTGCCGAGGGCAGGCGGAACCCGAAGTCGACCAGCGTCTGCTTCCGTGAGCGGTCCCCTTCGTACATGCCGCCGAGCTGCGGCACCGTCTGGTGGGACTCGTCGATGAACACGGCGAAGTCGGATGGGAAGTAGTCGATGAGCGTGTACGGCGCCGACCCGGGCGGCCGTCCGTCGAGGATCCGCGAGTAGTTCTCGATCCCGTTGCAGAAGCCCAGCTCGACCATCATCTCGAGGTCGTACTCCGTCCGCTGCCTGATGCGGTGAGCCTCGAGCATGCGGCCTTCGGACTCGAACAGCTTCACCTGCTCCTCGAGCTCGTGGCGGATCTCGTCCACGGCCCGTTCGATCGTCGGCTTCGACGTCACGTACTGCGTCGCCGGGAAGATGTTCAGGTGCTCCAGCCGCCCGTAGACCTCGCCGGTCAGCGGGTCGAAGTGGGTGATCTGCTCGATCTCATCGCCGAACATCGAGATCCGGTACGCGGACTCCTCGTAGGCCGGCTGAATCTCGATCACGTCGCCCTTGACCCGGAAGCGTCCGCGCCCGAGGAACGCGTCGTTCCGCGTGTAGTGGATGTCGATCAGCTTCCGGAGCATGAGGTCGCGGTCCTGCTCCTCGCCCACGTGGAGCATCACGAGCCGGTTCTCGTACTCCTCCGGCGAGCCGAGGCCGTAGATCGCAGAGACCGATGCGACGATGATTACGTCTCGCCGGGAGATGATCGACGAGGTGGCCGAGTGGCGCAGTCGGTCGATGTCGTCGTTTCGGGACGAGTCCTTCTCGATATAGAGGTCGGCCTGCGGTACGTACGCCTCGGGCTGGTAGTAGTCGTAGTAGGAGACGAAGTACTCGACCGCGTTGTCCGGGAAGAACTCCCGGAACTCGTTGCAGAGCTGCGCAGCCAGCGTCTTGTTGTGGGCGATCACGAGGGCCGGCTTGCCGACTTGCTCGATCGTCCACGCCATCGTCGCCGTCTTGCCCGTACCCGTTGCGCCGAGCAGCGTCTGGAACCGCTCGCCGGCGTTCAGGCCATCAGCGATCGTCCCGATCGCCTGCGGCTGGTCACCGGTCGGCAGATAAGCCTCGGACGTCTTGAACTCCGTCATTGTGGGAACAGGCTAGACGGTGGAATCACCTGGACGCTCGGCGCCGCAGCCGCAAACGAGCTTGAGGAGCCCACTCCCTAGCTTCTCGATGAGTTTGCAGGAGTTTTTGAAGGTGCTACAACCGCTTCATGTTGGAGTTTCGGATCCTCGGTCCTACCGAAGTCTGGGACGATGGCACGCAGCTCCAACTCGGCGGCCCGAAGCAGCGCGCAGTGCTCGCGGTACTGCTCCTCGATGCCGGACGAGTTGTTTCAACCGACCGCTTGATCGATTTGCTGTGGGGAGAACAGCCGCCACCAACTGCGCCTACATCGCTTCAGAACTTCATCTCGCAGCTGCGCAAGCTCCTCGGCGCCGACGTTCTCACGACCAAGCCACCCGGGTACCGGCTCGAGATCGCTCCGGAGCAGCTCGACCTCGAGCACTTCCGGCGGCTAGTAGAGGCGGCGAAGCAGCATCCGCCTGACGAACGCGCGGCAACGCTCCGCTCAGCGCTGGCGCTCTGGCGCGGACCGCCGCTGGCCGACCTCGCCTTCGAGTCCTTCGCGCAAAACGAGATCGCGCGGCTCGAGGAGCTTCGACTGGCGGCGCTCGAGGACCAAATTCAGGCCGACTTGGACAGCGGCCGGCATGCCGAGCTCATCGGAGAGCTCGAATCGTTGGCGCGGGAACATCCGCTGCGGGAACGTCTCCGTGCGCAGCTCATGTTGGCGCTGTACCGGTCCGGGCGGCAGGCCGAGGCGCTTCAGGTCTACCACGACGCGCGTCGCGAGCTCGTCGACGAGCTCGGGATCGAGCCCAGTGCAACGCTTCAGGAGCTCCACGGCGCGATCCTCCGCCAGGACGCTCGCCTCGAGCTGAACGGAGGCTCCACTGGAGCCAAGCACGATCGGTTGCGAGAGGTTGTCGAGACGATGCTTTCCGGGCGCCTGGTCCCCGTGCTCGGAACCGATGTTGCCGAGCTGACCACACATCTCTCGCAGCGGTTCGAGTACCCGCTCGACACATCAGACCTCCCTCGGGTTGCCCAATACGTCGCTGTCATGAGAGGCCTCGGGCCGCTGAACGACGAGCTCCACACGTTGCTGGAGCCCGACCTGCCGCCGACAATCGTCCATCGCTTCTTTGCAGCACTCCCGCCGCTCCTGCGCGAACGAGGGATGCCGTACCAGCTGATCGTGACGACGAGCTACAACCTCGCACTGGAGCAGGCGTTCCTCGACGCCGGCGAGGAGTTCGACGTCGTCTCCTACCTCGCAACGGGGAGGAACCGGGGCAGGTTCTGCCACATCAGCCCTGACGGCCGAGGCACGCTCATCGAGCTGCCGAACGAGTACGCAACGGAGCTCTCCCTCGAGCGCCGGACGGTGATCCTCAAGCTCCATGGGCAAGTCGACCGGACGCTCGAGCGGGAGTGGGAGAGCTTCGTCGTCACAGAAGACGACTACATCGACTATCTCGCCAAGAGCGAGATGGCGAGCGCAGTGCCGGTGTCGCTGGCGGCGAAGCTGCGCCGAAGCCACTTCCTCTTCCTCGGCTACACGATGGCCGACTGGAACCTCCGCGTGCTGCTGTACCGGCTCTGGGGCGACCAGCCGCTGAGCTACCGATCCTGGGCCGTGCAGGAGCAGCCCAAGCCGTTCGAGTTGGAGTTTTGGCGCCGGCACGACGTCGATGTCATCGACGTGCCGCTCGAGCACTACGTCGAGGCGCTCGCTCGGGACACGGAAATCGACGGCGCCAGAGCGCTCGAATGAGCCTGGCAGTCGTCGCCGCGCCACCGAGCCCTTACAAGGGCCTCGCGGCGTTCTCAGACTCCGATCTCGACGCGCTCCTGTTCTTCGGGCGCGAGCGCGAGATCGAGGTGATCAAGGCCAATCTCGTCGCCGCCCGGTTGACGCTCCTCTACGGGCCGAGCGGTGTCGGCAAGACTTCCTTGCTGCGCGCCGGGGTGGCCCACGAGCTGCGCCGCGACGACGACGCAGCCGTCGTCGTGTTCTCCTCCTGGAGCGGCGATCCGATCGACGGCTTGCTGGCCGCCGTCAGAAGGGAGGTCAGTCGCCTACGGCCGGACGTGGACGGTGTAGCGCCCGGCCGATCGGTGGCCGAGACCTTCGCGGCCTGGACGCGGCGTCTGGGCGCCGATCTCTACCTGGTGCTGGACCAGTTCGAGGAGTACTTCCTGTACCACGCGGAGCACGAGGCCGGCGGCCCATTCGCGGAGCTCGCAGAGGTCGTGCGCCTGCCGGGGCTGCGGGCGAATTTCCTTATCAGCATCCGGGAGGATTCCCTCGCTCAACTCGACGCGTTCAAGGCGCAGATTCCGAATCTGTTCGCCAATTCCCTGCGGCTCGACCGACTCGACCGCGGCGCCGCCGAGCGGGCGATCCTCGGGCCGCTCGAGCGCTACAACGAGCTCGTCCCGCCGGACGAGTCCGTGGAGGCGGAGCCACAGCTCGTGGAGGAGATCCTCGACGCGGTGGCCGTCGGCCGGATCCAGCTAGGTTCGTCGGGACGCGGGGGCGCCGAGGATGGCAGCGCCGAACGCGGCGCGATCGAGGCGCCTTATCTCCAGCTCGTCCTCGAGCGTCTCTGGGAGGTCGAGGCGGAACGCGGCTCGCGCCGCCTCCGGCTCGAGACACTCCACGAGCTCGGCGGAGCGGCTCACATCGTGGAGGACCACCTCGAGCGGGCGATGGCCGGCCTTTCGGAGGAAGAGCGGGACGCTGCGGCGGCGATGTACAACCACCTCGTTACGCCCTCCGGGACGAAGATCGCTCACCGCGCGAGCGACCTGGCGGGCTACGCGGCTGTTGAGGAAGTGGAAGCGGAACGGGTACTCGATCGGCTGACGAGCGAACGAATCGTCCGCGCCGGCGAGGACGGCGCCGCGGGCCCCCGCTACGAGATCTTCCATGACGTCCTGGCCGACGCCGTCCTCGCATGGCGGACGAGGCACGAAGCGGAACGGCGGCTCCAGGCGGAGCGACAGGAGGCCGCACGGCGTCATCGGCGCCTGCTCGGAGTGGCCGGACTGACGGCTCTCGCCTTTGGCGTCCTCGCGGCGATCGCCGTCTACGCCCTGACCCAACGCAGCTCGGCGCAGGACAACGCGCGGCAGGCGCGTGCCGGCGATCTGGTTGCGCTGGCCGCGGCTGGGCTTTCGACCGACCCCGTCCGCAGCCTGGGACTGGGCATTCAAGCAAGCGATCTCTCGCAGTCGCGGACGGTCGAAGACCTGCTACGGCGAGCACTGGTCGGTCTCCGGACGTCGGCCGTGCTCGATTCGCGCAAGCCTTTCGAGAGCATCGCGTTCAGCGCCGACGGCAAGTCATTGGTCGCTACAACCGGCGGCGAGGCAAGGATCTATTCGGGCGACGGCAAGCGACTCCTGACGACGCTCAACCATGGCGGCAACGTCAAAGCTGCGTCGTTCAGCCCGGACGGCGACCGCGTAGTAACCGCGGGGGACGACGGATTTGCACGCGTCTGGAGCACCGCGGACGGCCGGCAGCTTCGGAAGCTACGTCACGGAGGCCCTGTAACCGGCGCGAGCTTCGCGCCGCAAGGGCCCTTCATCGCGACGACGAGCGACGACAAGACGGCGCGAATCTGGGACGCTCGAACCGGCCGCCTCCTGCACCGTTTGACTCATCCGAACGCGGTTCGCTCGGCCTCGTTCAACCATGACGGCAGCCTCATCGTCACCGTCGCCAACGACAGGGTCGCCCGTGTCTTCGACGTCGCAACGGGCCGCCTGCAATCGAATCTCGTCCAAAGAGGCCAGATACGAGCGGCGCGGTTTTCACCAACGAGCGATCTCGTCGCGACTGGAGGCGCAGACAGCGTGGCACGGCTCTGGAATGGGCGCACTGGCGCGCCTGTCGGCGACGCGCTTTCAGGCCACAAACGTCCCGTGACCGACGTCTCCTTCAGTCCGCAAGGCGACCTTGTCGCGACTGCGAGCGCCGACGGGACGGCTCGCGTCTGGAAAACGGACGGCACCGGCCTCGTAGCGATTCTTCCCGGTCACGCGGGATTCGTGGAGCGCGTCGACTTCAGCCCCGACGGGAAGACGATCGTCACGGCGAGCAGGGATCGAATGGCGCGGTTGTTCGGCGCCGACTCGGGGACGCTTTTCGCCACCTTGGCCGGACACGCCGAGGCGGTGAACGATGTGAGGTTCACATCCGGTGGCGGAAGCGTGGCGAGCGCAAGCAGCGACGGAACCGTCCGCTTCTGGAACGCGCATACATACCCCGAGCTGAAGTTGCTCGGACAGCATGCGACGCCCGTCGCCGCCGTCAGCTTTGCTGGGGGCGGCGATCAGGTCTTGAGCATTGGCGAGAGAAGCCCGTTGCGGGGGTGGAAGCTCACAGGCGGCAGTGCTTTCGCAAAGGCGCTTCAAGGAGCGGGCGCTCCCCTTACAGCCGCGTTCAGCGGAGATGGAAGGGTTCTGGCAACGGTCGACGAGGGCGGCGCGCTGAAGATCTGGGACGTAGCCTCAGGCCGCCTTGTGCGGACGCTGATCCGCCCCGGGGCGCCGACCGCGCTCGCCTTGACAGAGGACGGCAAGACTGTTGTCGCCGGAACCGCGGACGGAACCGTTCGATCACTGAGCGTCAGTGACGGCGACGTCGAACGGACGATTCACACCGAACCAAACGTGACGGTGGTGGCCATTTCCCCGGACGGCCGTCGGATCCTGGCTGCGGGCGACGACTACGTCGCGCGAATCTGGGACGCGAAGACAGGGAAGCGCCCGCGCGCGCTCGAGCCGCACGAAAAGGCGCTGACGTCCGCGTCCTTCAGTCCGGACGGCCGTTTCGTGGTGACGACGAGCATCGACCAGAACGCACGGCTTTCGGATGCCGAAAGCGGGAAGCAGATCTGGCTGTTGTCACATGCCTCGACCGTCAACGCCGCCGACTTCAGCGCCGACAGCCGTTGGGTCGTCATCGCCGGACCAAGAGTCGCCGGCATCGTGAATGCGGAGAGTGGAGAGCGGATCCTGCGCATTAAGGGACGCGACGACCAGATGACCGCTGCGGCCTTCTCACCGCACGGCTATCGCATTGCCACCGGCGGCAAACGCGGTTCCGTCGAGACCTATGACTGCCGAGTCTGTGGCGGCATGGGACAACTCGTAAAGCTTGCTGAGCGGCGTCTCGCTCGGCTTCGCGCGACGCCCTAACTTCGGCCAAACAAAGCCATTAGCAGGCGCTTAGTCGGCGCCTAGGGAGCCGTGACCGGCCCCTCCGAGCCTCGGTCCGTCCACGACCGAGAGGAGGCCGGAAATGGCCCCGAAGTCCGTACTTCTTGCCCTCGCAGTCCTGCCGCTCGCTCTTGTCTCCACAACAGCGTCGGCTTCGGCGAGACAGGCGGCTAGCCCGCTCGCCGCGCTCTCCACCTCGAACGGCGGCCGGCCGTTCGCCGGCGACCGTCGGCTGTTG
>DASSXA010000075.1:0-12465 GCA_035704315.1 Gaiellaceae bacterium | reverse complement strand
AGACTCTCCTACTGCAATGGAAGCGATCCGGATCATCGAGCACGGTGGGCCCGAGGTCCTGGAAGTCGCCGACGTCGCCACTCCGGTGCCCGCACCCGGACAGTTGCTCGTGGACGTGGCCGCCGTCGGGGTGAATTTCCGGGATGTGTACGAGCGCGAAGGCGTCTACGGAGGTGAGTTGCCGACGATCATCGGCGCCGAAGGAGCCGGTTCCGTCGCGGCAATCGGCGAGGGCGTTTCCGAGTTCGCGGCCGGCGACCGAGTCGCCTGGATCTCCGGGGCCGGCAGCTACGCCGCGCAGGTCGCTGTGGATGCCGAGCGCGTCGTGCCGGTCCCGGCAGGCATCGGCGACGAGCTGGCGGCCACCATGCTCCAGGGCATCACCGCCCAGTACCTCACAACATCGACCCACCCCGTGCAACCCGGTGAGAACGTCGTCGTCCACGCCGCCGCCGGTGGAGTCGGGATTCTGCTGACGCAAATGGTGACGATGCGCGGGGGCGTCGTGATCGCAACGACCTCGAGCGAAGAGAAGGCGCGACTCGCACGCGAAGCCGGCGCTGCGGCGGTAATCCCGTACGAGCAGTTCACCGCTCGTGTGAAGGAGCTGACCGGCGGCCTGGGCGTGGACGTCGTTTACGACGGTGTAGGCGCGGCGACTTTCGACGAGAGCCTGGCGTCCCTACGGCCGCGCGGTGTGCTGGTGCTCTGCGGGACGGCAAGCGGTCCCGTGCCCCCGGTGGATCCGAGGCGACTGGAGAACGGGGGCTCCCTCTACCTCACCCGCCCGTCGATCCGGCACTACACGGCGACCCGCCCGGAACTCCTCGACCGAGCGCGCGCGCTCTTCGAGTTGATCAGCGAGGGCAGGCTCCAGGTCCGGATCGGCGGCCGCTATCCACTGGCGGACGCTCGTCGCGCGCACGAAGCGCTCGAAGGCCGCCGCACGACAGGAAAGCTCCTGCTGATCCCGGGCTCAGGACGAGTAGAGCCGCTCTGAGAACCACCACGCCGCCTCCAACACCGTGAGCAGCGTGACGGCGATCCAAGGGAGCGCCTTCAGCTCGCTTCCGGGGGTGGGCGGTGCGCTCATGCCACGTTCACCGGCTCGAGCTTCGCCACCTCGGTTCTCGGCGGCGGCGCGATCAGAACGGGCACGGGACTGTGGGCGAGAACTGCGCGACTGACGCTTCCGAGGAGAACCGCGCCGGCCGGTCCCAGGCCTCGCGAGCCCATGACGACGAGGTCGTGCTCGGCCGCGACGACCCGCTTCACGATCTCCTTGGCGATGGAACCACGCCGGAGCACGGTGCAGACCGGAACGTCATCCGGCACGAGCGCCTCCGCGCGCTCGAGGTTCGTCTCCGCCTCGCGGACTAGCTCGTCCTCGCACGGGAAGGGCACGGCGAGCGGGAAGGACAAAAATCGCCAACGAGGGAACTCGACGACGCCGATGAGCGTGAGGCGCGCGCCCTCGCTCTCGGCCAGATCGATCGCCTGTTCCAACGCCTTCGCAGCTGCGCGAGAGCCGTCAACAGCCACGAGGATGCTCCGGAACACGACCTGTCTCCTTGCTTCCGAAACGCCTTTACGAGATCGAACGTTTCCGTAAAGGAGTATATTCGAGACTGGTAGGTCCGCCAAGAGGTGTTTCCGCCCACGACGCAAGCCCAACGGCGCCGCCGCCCTCGCGGTCGGCCACGCAACCGGTCGGCGGACAAGGCGATAGTCGACGCGACGCTCGAGCTCCTGGCGGAGCGCGGGTTCCAGGCGGCCACGATCGACGCGATCGCGGCCCGCGCGGGTGTGGGCCGCAACACCATCTACCGGCGCTGGTCCGGCAAGGAGGAACTGATCGCCGACGCGATCCGCGAGCTCAGCGCCGACCTCGATATGCACGAGGCAGACGACCTGTACTCGACGCTGCTCGAGTGGATCCGCGACTTCACCCGACTCTTCTCCGACCCGCTCTTCGGCCGGATCCTGCCGGCGGTCCTGGGCGAGCTCCAGCGCAATCCCTCCTTCGCCGCCGCCTATGCCGACCGGGTCGTCCGTCCACGTCGAGAAGCGCTCCTCGAGCTGCTCGAGCACGCCATCGAGCGAGGACAGCTCCGGCGCAATGCCGATCTCGACCAGATCGTGGATCTTCTGGCGGGTGCGCCGTTCGTTCGTCTGCTTCCCGTCGGCCTCCCGCCGGTGACCGAACGCTACGCCGAGGAGCTGCTCGAGACGATCTGGTACGGAATCGGACCCTCGCTAGAGAGCGAGTAGCAGCCGGACTCATCGCAATCCCTAGGCGTCACTCCGGCGGTAGAAAGAAATGTGGGCAGCTCCGACGAAGCGCTCCTGGCCGGGTTTGCCGCGGGTGATCGTGGGGCGTCGGCTGCTTTCGTACGCCGCTTCCAGCGGCGGGCCTACGGCCTAGCACGCACGATCGTCCGAGACTCCGGCACGGCGGAGGACGTCGCGCAGGAGGCGTTCGTGCGCGCCTGGCGTTATGCCGGGAGCTATGACGCACGGCGCGGCACTGTGCTCACCTGGCTGCTGACGATCGTGAGAAACGTCGCCGTCGATCGGCGCCGCGTAAGCCCCGCCGAGCCGCTCGACCCGGATCTGCTGGCTTCCAAGCTCCAGCTCGCCGACAACCGCGATCGGGACGAGGAGCATGCGGCGCTCCTCGAGCGGGATCAGCTCCGCGAGGCGCTGGCGACGCTCCCCGACGAGCAGCGCCGCGCCCTCGTGCTGGCCGCCTACTTCGGACGAACGGCCGGCGAAATCGCGCACGACGAGGGAATACCACTCGGAACCGCCAAGACGCGCATCCGCACGGCGATGCTCAGGCTGCGCGAATGGCTGGAGGTGGCTGATGAGCACTGACGATCGTTGTCGAGAGATCCGTGAGCTGGCAGCCGAGGTCGCGCTCGGCATTGCCGATGGAGAGGATCGCGCACGCGTGCTCAAGCACGCGGCGGAGTGCCCCGAATGTCGGCGCGAGCTCGAGCGCCTTTCGACCGTCGCAGACGAGCTGCTGGTCCTGGCCCCTGAGGAAGAGCCTCCCCCGGGCTTCGAGCTGCGGGTGCTGGATTCCATCCAGCCCTCCGTGCCGAAGCGGCGCTTCCCCCTACGCGGGCTCGCTGTCGTTGCGGCGGTCGTCGCGACGGCGGCCATCACGGCGGGAGCGATGTTCGCCGGCTTCCGAGACGATCGGCGTCTCGCCGATCACTATCGCGCGACTCTTGCGCAGGCCCATGGGCGCTACTTCGGAGCGGTGCGCTTCCACGACGCCGCCGGAAGGCAGGGCGGCGTCCTCTTCACCTACCGCGGCTCCCCCTCCTGGATGATGGTCACGGTCGCGCCTCCCTACCGCGACTCGGTCCGCTCGGCCGAGCTGATTACTCGCGACGGCCGCAGGGCTCCGCTCCCTTCCTTCCGGCTCTCGGGAGGCGCATGGGGCGGATCGCTGCCGATCGATCTGGGAGACCTCGCGGCCCTGCATCTCATCGGTAAGGACGGACGCTCACTTCTCATCGCGACCCAGGCCAATCCCTCGGATGCAGCTGGGCAGTAGGTCTCTGTATGAAGAGCAAGCAGACATACCTGCCGCTCCTCGCTCTCGCAGCCGCGGTCGTAGTCCTCAGCGCCTGTGGAGGGAGCAGCGGCTCCAGCACAGGAGCATCAGCTCCGGACAATGCGAGCACCGGGCAAACGGTCTCGGTCTCCAACGTCGACGGCGTCGGGAAGGTGCTTGTCGACGCGAAGAACATGGCGCTCTATGCCGCCGACCAGGAAGCCGGCGGCATGGTGGTCTGCACCGACGGGTGTACGACGATCTGGCACCCGCTCACCGTGGCGGGCAAGCCGTCCGGCGGCGCCGGCCTGAGCGGGAAGCTCGGAACAGTGAAGCGGCCCGACGGCGATCGGCAAGTCACCTTCCAGGGACGACTGCTCTACCGCTTCCAGGAAGACCCCGGCCCCGACATGGTGACCGGGAACGCCTTCGCCGACAGCTTCGGCGGCAAGGGCTTCACCTGGCACGTTGCGACTCCCACCGGAATCTCGAGCTCGAGCGACAACTCGTCCTCGTCGAACGGGGGATACGGCTACTGAGGAACGAACACGGTCGACCCGGCTAGGAGCACTCCAGCCGGGTCGACCGCACCTCTCCAAGGCCGGGTTGCGCTCGTCGCCGGCGTACGGCTTCACCGACGTCGCGACGGCTCCCAGCCGGATGACTGGCGCTACATCGTCGAGGTGCAGGAGCCCGGCCTGCCGGCCGACCCGGTCGGCTACCGCTGACTCTTACGAACCGTTGGCGAAGCGCTCGTCGTGGTGCGCGGCCACTCGGCAAAGGAGCGTCCGTAGCGCTTCCCGCTCCTCGGCATCGAGCGGCGCCAAGAACTCCTTCTCGAAGCGCTTGAGCACCGAGCGGAGCTTGATCAGTGTTTCCTTCCCATCAGGCGTGAGCTTGACGAGATGGCGCCGGCGGTCGTCGGGGTCGCGCCGCCGCTCGATCAGGCCGCGATCTTCGAGCTCGTCCAGCAGCCCCACGAGATAGCCGCGGTCGTAACCGAGCGCATCGGCGATGGTTGCCTGGTTCTCCCGAGCGCCTTCGTCGAGGAGAGCGAGCACCGCGTAGTGCATGGGATTCAGGCCGGTCGCCGCGAAGGCCGCGAGCTTCTGGTCCTTCATCTCCCACGTGAGGTGCTTGAGCAGAAACGTCGGACTGGACAAGAGCTCTCGCGGCGGCCTCGCAGGAGGCGCCTTTATGAGCGTTTCTGGGTGCGATGTCGTTGTCATGGGAATAAGTGTAGCCCAGTCAATCGTTGCTGTGTATGATTGTTGATCAGATCAACGATTCTGGGAGGCAATGAGTGGGTAGCTCATCGATTAGCTCAAGGCGCTGGGCCATTCTCGCACTAGTCGTCGTGGCCCAGTTCATGGTCATTCTCGACGTAGCGATCGTCAACGTGGCTCTGCCGGCGATCGAGACCGACCTCGGCTTCTCGCAGCAGAGTCTCCAGTGGGTGATCACCGCGTACGCCATCGTGTTCGGCGGCGCGCTGCTGCTGGGCGGCCGACTAGCCGATCTGCTCGGCCGCAGGCGCATCTTCCTCGTAGGGGTCGCCGTTTTCACAGCCAGCTCGCTCCTCTCCGGTCTTGCATGGTCCGAGGAGGCATTGATCGTCTCGCGTGCGCTGCAGGGATTGGGCGGAGCGCTTCTCGCGCCGGCATCCCTCTCGATTCTCATGACCACGTTCCAGGAGGGCCGCGAGCGCAATCTCGCGCTAGGGCTCTGGGGTGCTGCCTCCGGTAGCGGCGGCGCAGCGGGCGTCCTCCTCGGCGGTGTCCTCACCTCCTATCTCAGCTGGCCCTGGATCTTCTTCATCAACGTCCCGGTCGGCGTCGCCGTGCTCGCGTTGACGCCGTTCCTTCTCGACGGGACTCGTGGCAGCGCATACGGCAGCCGCCACTTCGACCTGGCAGGCGCCGCTTCGGTGACGTCGGGAATCATGCTCCTGGTCTACGGCTTGACCCGAGGCACCGACGACGGATGGACGAGCCGCACGACGATCGGATTCCTCTCAGCCGCCGCCGTGCTCATCGTCGGCTTCGTCCTCATCGAGCTGCGGTCAAAGGCTCCGCTCCTACCCATGCGGCTCTTCCGGCTCCGGACCCTGACGGCCGCGAACGCCACGGCAGTTCTCATCGCCGCGACGGCGTTCTCGTGGTGGTTCGTGCAAACGCTCTACATGCAGCAGGTGCTCCACTACTCGGCGATCCAGGCGGGGCTCGCGTTCGCGCCATTGGCGGTGACCATCGCCTTGTTCTCGAACGTGGCTCAGACGCTTGTGACTCGGTTCGGCGTCCGGCCGGTGCTCAGCGTCGGTCTGCTCCTGACAGCGACATCGCTCGCCCTTCTGGCGCGAGTGCCGGTCGAGGGACATTTCTTCTGGGATCTCTTCCCGGCGTTCATGCTCGGTGCTGTCGGCCTCTCGCTCTCCTTTGTCCCGGTGACGATCGGTGGACTGACCGGCGTCGGGCCCGGCGATGCCGGAGTCGCCTCAGGGCTCATCAACACGAGCCGACAGATCGGCGGAGCGGTCGGCCTGGCGGCGATCAGCACCGTTGCAACGACCTTTACGAATCAGTACGAAGACGCTCACCCGGGAAGCGCCTCGAGCGCCGCGGCGCTGACCCACGGGTTCACAAGCTCCTTCTACGTGCTGGCCGCGTTCGCACTCGCCGGCGCCGTGATTGCGGCGACGTTGATCCGGCCGGCACCGCGTCGCCCAATCGAATCCCCGCAGGACGAATCCCTCAACCCGGTGGAGGAAGCAGCCTGATGACCAATACCGCTCTCGATCCTCATAACGCCTCACTGCTCAGCCCCGAAGTCGACGATCTGCTCCTGCGGATCCGTGGCCTGCTCCTCGTTCAGGACGTGCTGGCCGAGCGCGGAGTGAGCTCCGCGGAGATTCGTGCCCACCGCGAGGAGGCCGAGCGCCTTCGGGGACAGCTCGCCGAGCTCATCCGCGGCTAGGTCGAAATGCAAGGCGGCGATGGCTCGTTGGAATCACTGGGAGTGAATCGCGGAGTTAGTGCATGAGTAGTACGGACATTTCGTCGCCCTCACCGACCCGGCCGCAGCGCGCGCAGGCTGCACGATGGCTGCGCTCGAGCCTGGACGACGGCCTTCTGCGCGAGGCTGCGCTCGTCACGGGCGCGATCCTCGCCTATTTCACGATCCGCAATGTCACTGCCGGGGCGCCGGCCGATGCGTTCGCGACCGGAGACCGGATCGTCGACTTCGAGCGTTGGCTCGGCATCGACTGGGAGGACGGCGTCCAGGGAGCGATCGCGGGCAGAGACGGGCTGGTCACGTTCGCCAACTGGATCTACATCTGGGGCCACTGGCCGGTGATCCTCTCTACGGCAGTCGCTCTGCACGTCTGGCGACGCGACAGCTACTACCTGCTCCGCAACACGCTCTTCATCTCCGGCGGGATCGGGTTCCTTTTTTTCGCGTTCCTCCCGGTCGCTCCGCCGCGTCTGCTCGAGATGGGTCTCGTCGACACCGTGTCTGATCAGTCGCACGCCTACCGCGCGCTGCAACCGCCCGGGCTGACGAACCAGTACGCCTCGTTCCCGAGCCTGCATGTCGGATGGAACCTCGCCGTCGGAATCGTCCTGTTTCTGACGACGACGCATCTCGCCGTCCGGGCGTTCGCAGTTCTCTCTCCGCTCGCGATGACGTTCGCCGTCGTCGCTACTGCGAATCACTTCATCGTCGATGTCGCGGGCGGCGGCGCCGTGGTGCTCGTCGGGCTTGCCGGAGCTCACATCATCGAGAAGAGACGCGCCGTGCCCGCGGCTACACTCGCCGGCGATGAACCGGCCATCCCTGTCGAGCATCCGCGACGGCGGACCGCGCCCGTTCCTCATCGCGCACCGCGCCGGGAATCGTCTCTCCGACCTCCACGCCGCAGAGCGCCTCAGCCCGACCCTTGTAGAAGCTGACGTCCGCCTCTACCGGGGCAGACTAGAGGTCCGCCACCTGAAGACGGCCGGGCCGATCCCGGTTCTCTGGGATCGGTGGAAGCTCGAGGCGTCGTGGCGTCGGCAGCTGCGTCTCGAAGAGCTGCTTGCTGCCACGGACCCTGAGACCGAGCTCATGCTCGATCTGAAGGGCCCCAGGAAGCGACTGGCCGAGCTCGTCCTCCGCGAGATCGAGCCGTACTTGTCCGAGCGGCGGTTCACCGTCTGCGCGCGCTGGTGGAGGCTGCTCGAGCCCTTCGCCGGCACACCGGTGCGCCGCGTCTACTCGATCGGCAGCGCGCTACAACTGCGTTCGGCGCTTCGCCGCCTGGCAAATCAGGCGCTCGAAGGTGTTTCGATCCATGAGCGTCTTGCCGATAAAGAGAGCATCACTGCTCTACGCGAAATAGCGGACGTCGTCATGGCCTGGCCGGTCAACGAGTCGGCGCGGGCGCGTTCGCTCCTACGACTCGGCGTCCACGGTCTGATCACAGACGACGCCGCGGCACTGTCGCGCGCCGGGATACTGGAGCCGACCACCTGAACGTTCTCGCAGGAATCGGAGACCAGACGGCAGCGGCCGCAGACCGCGTGGCGGATCTGGATTGGCGCTTTCTCGCGCTTGCGCTTGCGCTTCAGCTCGCGACCCTCGCCTGTCGAGCCCTCGCCTGGCGAAACGTGCTCGCCGCGGCCTACCCGCGATGCCGAATCCCGGTGTTCTCACTCGGGTGCGCCTATGCAGCTGGGATGGCTCTGAACGCATATCTCCCGGCACGCGGCGGCGAGGGAGCTAAGGTCGCCCTCGCTCGCGCGCAGATTTCCGGCTCGTGCGTGCCGACGATCGCGGCGTCGCTCACCGTCCTGGTGGTGGCGGACGCTGCCATCGGAGCCCTGTTGATCGTGGCTCTCTGGGCTACGGGAGTACTTCCCAATCTGCCGTCACTTCCTTCGCTCGGCTTGGCGCCGGTCGTCGCAGCAGTCGCGGTGGTCGTCGCTCTCCTTCTCGTCGCCTGGCGCTTTCGCGCTGTCGCCCGGCGGTTCGTCGAGTCGGCAGTGCGGGGCCTTGCTGTTATGCGAAGGCCCTCGCTTTACGCTCGGTCCGTTCTTCCCTTCCAGCTCGGTGCCTGGGCCTGCCGGATCGGCGTCGTGTTCCTCGTGCTGCAGGCCTTTCGAATCGACGCGGGTTTGGAGACCGCCTTGCTCGTGGTCGTGCTGAACGGGTTGTCGACCGCTGTTCCGGTCCCCGGAGGCGCGGGGTCGCAACAGATCCTGGCGACCTTCGCTCTTCAGGGCGTAATCTCGACGGCCGCCGCGGTGTCGTTCTCCGTGAGCATGCAGGTGGGGGTCACCGCGGTGAACACCACGGTCGGCCTCGCCGCAACCATGCTTCTGTTCCGGACCTTGCGTCCCTTCGCCGCTGTTCGTTTGGCACGAGCGCGGCTCGCGCGCTGAGGCGCGTTAAGGTCGCCGACAACCCGGCAGGACCTCCGCGCTCTGTAGGGAGGTCCGTGGCCTCGAAGTCGTGGGTGCGTCATCGGATGCCGCCGTGCGCGAGTTGCAGACGGGTCTCTGGTGGTGGGAGGCCGTGCACCCGGACTGGACGGCGGAGGACGATGCCGCGGGTCGCGACTGGGGGCCCGGGAAACCCTAGGCGCGCAGGTGTTCGCGCCGCCTCCCGACGACGGCGGCACGGGGATGCGGATGACGGCGCAGGTGTTCTCGGCCGGCGACCGGCTCCCCTTCGGAGCCGAGGCCTTCCTTGGGCGGGAGCCGCCGTACGACGTCCTGCTCTGGGTCGAGAGCCATCGCGCTGTCGCTATCGGCGACACCCTCATCGACCGCGGCCACGGCATCGAAATCGTGGACAGCTGGCTGGCCGAGGGCGTGGCGCGGGAGCAGGTCGTCGAAGGGCTGCGCCCGTTGCTCGAGCGGCCGATCGAGCACGTCCTCCCGACCCATGGCCCGCCCGCCGACCGAGCGGCGCTCGAGCGGGCGCTCTCCTGACCCGGCAGCGGTCAGGCTGAGCGAGAGGGCACGGCTCAAGCGCATTCGGGTTCCCCCTAGAGGTGGCTCACGTCGAACCCCCTCGACCCTGCGAAGCCCATCATCCGATTATCCGGGGCCGGCGTCTGAGCAGACTCCCGCAGGTATCCGCTTAAGGCAACGCAGGCGGGGCTGGAGGCGCCTCCTCCTGCTCTCCCGTGAACCGTTACCGGTCTCAGGAAACAGATGGATCACCGTCATTCGGCGATTCGTACGCGATGGGGGCTGGCGAGGCGCGAGGCCGTTGTGCGGCGCTCCTCCGCCAGGCGACTGGCTGGGGCGAACGCGCTCCAGGTGAACCAGTGCCAGAGCCCGCGTTGCAGCGTCCGCGGGCCGCTCATCGTCAGCTTGCCGGCTCGAATCGCGCCGCCGAGCTCGGCCCGTCCCAGGTAGACGCGGTAGAGCGTGGTGGTGTCGACGGTGACCTCGAGGTCGACGTCGAAGCCGGGATGCTGGAGGCAGACCGAGACCTCGGAGGGCTCAAGGACCATCCAGTAGCGCCGTTTGGGGCCGCGAAAGTCGAACTTGACCACGGTTCGGTTGGGTGGGAGCTTCTGGCGATCAACGTGGCGGGCCATCCAGACGATCAACAGGTCGGGATCGAGTTCCTCGGGGCGTGGCTCGGTGAACGACCAGGTCGCTCCCCACTCGCCGATCGCATGCACGACCGGCTGGAGGTCACGGCCGGCGGACGTGAGCCGGTATTCGAGGGTGCGGCCTTTGGGGCCCGTCCTGCGCTCGATGACCTCGGCCCGCTCGAGCGCGCGCATGCGGTCGGTGAGGACCGAGCGCGAGATCCCCGGAAGGCCGCGTTGAAGCTGGTTAAAGCCGCTCGCGCCGCCCAGCATCTCGCGCACGATCAGAAGCGTCCAGCGGTCGCCAAGGATCTCGCTGGCCTTGGCGACCGGGCAGTACTGCGCGTAGCTGCGCATCGCGCCACCATGCTAGCCCCGGATCGGGCACAGGTCTGTTACTCGAACCGGTTAGTTCGAAAGTCGTACTTGTCAGCAGTGAGCCGGCGAGCCTACGGTGCCGGCATCGCTACCCGGACGCCGATATCGGAAGCACCGACGATCGAAGTCGAGCGCCTGCGCGCCGGCGTTCGCGGCCCGGTGATCCTGCCCGCCGACCCGGGCTACGACGCCGCGCGCGCGATCTGGAACGGAGCGATCGACCGCCGCCCCGCCTGCATCGCCCGCTGCACGGGAGTCGCCGATGTCGTCGCCGCGGTTGGCTTCGCCCGCGAGCGAGACCTGCTGGTGGCGGTGCGCTCCGGCGGCCACGGCGTCGGCGGTCACGCGCTCTGCGAAGGCGGCCTCGTGATCGACCTCTCGCCGATGAAGGGGATCAGGGTCGATCCGGTGGCGCGGACGGCCAGGGCGGAGGCCGGCGTGCTGTGGGGGGAACTCGACCGCGAGACGCAGCTTCACGGGCTGGCGACGACCGGCGGGATCGTCACCCACACGGGGATCGCGGGCCTGACGCTCGGCGGGGGGATCGGCTGGCTGATGCGAAAGCACGGCGCCGCGGTCGACAACCTCCTCTCCGCGGACGTGGTGACCGCGCAGGGCGAGATCGTCAACGCGAGCGAAGAGGAGAACCCCGATCTCTTCTGGGCGATCCGCGGTGGCGGCGGCAACTTCGGCATCGTCACCTCGTTCGAGTACCGACTGCACCCCGTCGGCCCGATCGTCCTCGCGGGACCAGTCTTCCACCGCCTAGAGGACGCCCCGGAGGTCCTGCGCTTCTACCGCGAGTTCATCGCCGCGGCCCCGGACGAGCTGACGACGATCTTCGAGCTGGAGATGGCGCCGCCGGTCCCGTTCCTGCCGGAGGAGGTGCACGGCAAGCCGGTCCTGATGGTGGGCGCCTGTTACGCGGGGTCTCCGGACGAGGGCGCTGAGGTCGTCCGCCCGCTCAAGCAGTTCGGCCGCCCGATCGGCGACCTGCTCGAGCCGAAGCCCTACACGGCCTTGCAGTCGATGTTCGACCCCTTTGTGCCGCACGGCTGGCACCGCTACTGGAAGTCGGTCGAGCTGCCGCCGCTTACCGATGCTGCGATCGACACGCTCGTCGAGCACGCGTCGGCGCAAACCTCGCCGAGGTCCTACTGCATCGTGCTCCAGCTCGGCGGGGCGCTGGCCCGCGTGGGTGAGGACGAGACGGCCTTCAGCCAGCGCGATGCCGCCCACAACGTCGCCATCAACGCGGTCTGGACCGAGGAGAATCCGCACGCAGAGCGCCACATCGCCTGGGCGCGGGACTTCTACGACGCGTTGCAACCGCACGCTAGGGGGCGCGTTTACGTGAACTTCCTCGGCGAAGAGGGCGGCGACCGGGTGCGCCAGGCCTATGGCGCGCGAAACTACGAGCGGTTGGTCGAGCTCAAGCGCGCCTACGACCCGACCAACTTCTTCAGGCTCAACCAGAACATCGAGCCCTGAGCGCCCGAGGGCCTTCACTCGTCGGGCAATCCCGCAATGCCGAAGGTCGTGATGCACCGGTGATGCACGCGGTCTCTTCGCGGAATAGGAAAGCCCTGCAAATTGCAGGGCTTTCCCTTAGCAGACCTCTAAGCCGGATTCTGTCGGGGGTGACCATCTCTCTAGGCCGTCGGTTGCCCGACGGCTCGAGCAGCGCACCCGGCTCCTCGGCGGGCCGCGTCGACGGAGCCTGCTTCGCCTTGCACCGGACGGGGTTTGGAAGCCGTCGCGTCACCGCGACGCTGGTGGGCTCTTACCCCACCTTTTCACCCTTACCACCGGCGTCTCCGGAGAGTCGTTCGCCGCTGGCGGTCTCCTTTCTGTGCCACTTTCCGTCGGCTTTCGCCGCCTGGGATTTCCCCAGCGTCCTGCCCTTCGGTGTCCGGACTTTCCTCGGACCGGC
>DASSXA010000059.1:0-2983 GCA_035704315.1 Gaiellaceae bacterium | reverse complement strand
GGGGGCGCCGGGTCGGAATCGACGATGCGCGCCAACCTCGAGGCGTTCGCGCGCCGGCGGTTACGCCCGAGGATGCTGACGGGAAACAGCGAGCGGGACATCTCGGTGGAGATCCTCGGGACGACGTCTCCCGCACCGTTCCTGCTCGCACCCATCGGGGTTCTGTCGATCGCGCATCCGGAAGGCGAGCTCGCCGTGGCGCGGGCGGCGGCTGCGACCGGCGTACCCATCGTCCTCTCGAGCGCGGCGTCCCACTCCATCGAGGAGGTCGCGGAGGTGGGCCCGCCGCGGTGGTTCCAGCTCTACTGGGTCAACGATCGTGAGGTGACCGTCAGCCTGGTCGAGCGGGCCGAGGCTGCCGGCTACAGCGCGCTGGTCGTAACCGTCGACACGCTCTCTCTCGGCTGGCGCGATCGCGACCTCCGTAGGGCCTACTTGCCCTTCCTCGGCGGCAAAGGCTGCGCACAGTTCTTCTCCGATCCGGTGTTTCGGAGCCGGCTCGAGCAGCCGCCGGAGGAGGACACGCTCGCGGCGGCCGCGCGCATGCTCAGCATGTTCCCCAACCTCGAGCTGGGCTGGGACGACCTGGCGTGGCTGCGGGAGCAGACGGGGCTGCCGCTCCTGGTCAAGGGCGTCCTCACCGGCGAGGACGCTGCGCGGGCGCAAGACTGCGGAGTCGACGGCATCGTCGTCTCCAACCACGGCGGTCGCCAGGTCGACGGCGCAGTCGCGGCGCTCGATGCGCTCGAGGAGGTCCGCGAGGCGGTCGGGCCCGAGACGACGGTGTTGATGGACAGCGGGATCCGCCGCGGGGCCGACGTCCTGAAGGCGCTCGCGCTCGGGGCCGATGCCGTCCTGCTGGGTCGGCCGTACGCCTACGGGCTCGCCGTGGGCGGTCAGGAGGGCGTCGAGGCTGTCGTCCGGCACCTCATGGCGGAGACGGACATCACTCTGGCGCTCGCCGGCGGCAGTCGGGCGAGCGACCTCGACTCGTCATGGATCGCGGCGTCGTCCTGAGGGAGCTCGAACGGTTCGGCGTCGAGGAGATCGACCTCGACGAGCCGGGCCCGGGCGAGGCGCGCGTGAGGCTGGAGGCCACCGGCGTCTGCCACTCCGACTTGCACGTCGTTCGAACAGGGTTCAACCATCCATTGCCCGTACTCCTCGGGCACGAGGGCGCCGGCGTGGTGGAGGCCGTCGGGGAGGGCGTCGACCACATTGCACCGGGCGACCGTGTGGTCGTCGGCTGGCGATCGCCGTGCGGGGAGTGCCGCTGGTGCCGACGCGACGCGAGATATCTGTGCCGGACGCCGGCGATGGCGCCGAAGCGGGTGCACACGTCGGACGGAGAGGATCTGATGGGCGTCTTCCGCGCCGGCACATTCGCGACGCGGACTGTCGTTCATGGCGCCGCGCTCGTTCCTTTGGACGTCGACCTCCCCATGGAGCAGGCGTGCCTGCTCGGCTGCGCCGTTGCCACGGGCGTCTGCTCGGTGCTGAAGACGGCCGCGGTCTGGGAAGGAGCACGCGTTGCCGTGATCGGCTGCGGCGCCGTGGGGCTCTCCGTCGTGCAAGGCGCGCGGATCGCCGGGGCGGAGGAGATCTACGCGGTGGACCTCGACGAGCGCAAGCTCGAGGCGGCCGAGCGCTTCGGCGCAACGCACACTGGCGAGGGCGACCGGCTCGACTTCGTCTTCGACGTGGTCGGCCGGCCCGAGACGGTGGCCCTCGGGATCCGCATGCTCGGCCACGCCGGCACGCTGGTCTACATCGGGCTCCCGCAGCCGGGTGCGGAGGCGGTCCTTCCCCTGGACTACACCTTCGACCACCGGCTTCGCATCCTCGTGTCCCACGGCGGCGACCACGTTCCGGCGGAGGACTTTCCGATGCTGGCCCGGCTCGCGACGGAGGGCCGACTCGACCTGGCCGGAATGGTCACGAAGCGAATCGGGCTCGACGACGTCGGGCATGCGTTCGAAGACATGGAGGCGGGCGACGTGATCCGTTCGGTCGTGGTGCTGTGAGGATTCCTCCGCCCGTCGCGGAGCTGATCGGAATCGAGGTCGCGGAAACCGGAGCCGGCACCTGCACGATGCGTCTCGAGGCCGGCGAGCAGCACTCCAATCCGATGGGGACGATCCACGGCGGGATCCTCTGCGACCTCGCCGACGCCGCGATGGGCATGGCGTTCTTCTCGACGCTCGAGGAGGGCGAGTCGTTCACGACGCTCGAGCTCAAGATGAACTACCTCCGCCCGTTCTGGACTGGTCTGCTGCTCGCCCATGGCAGCGTTCTGTCGCGCGGGAAGACGATCGGGCTGACCGAATGCCGCGTTGTCGACGACGGAGACCGCCTGATCGCGCATGCGACCAGCACCTGCATGGCCTTGCGCGGAGGCGCAGCCGAAGGCCGCTAATCCTTGTGACAAGTTGTTACTTGGAGCACGGCCCGGCCCACCGCTATGCCCTCCGAGCGGCGGACTGACCTAGTAACAAGTTGTCACTTGGACTCTGTGTCCCCGGCGAGGACGCCGTCGATGAGCTTGGCGTAGTCGGGGTCGGCCTCCGGGTTCCACCCCCGCACGAGGTGACGGCGTTCGACCAGCTCCGCGGCGTCCGGGTCCGAGTCGCGGAGGGCGCTGACCTGGAGCGAGCGGACGAGCTCGGCGAGCTGACGCCGGAAGTGGAGGGCGCCGAACTCCGGCTCGGCGTTCGACCGGCGCAACCGTGCAGCGAGGTCCTCCGAGGCGCCCGCGCGCTGCACGGCGAGATCGACGGCGTCGAAGCGCTCCAGGTCGCGAAGGACCTGTGCACAGAGGACGTTGTGCGTCCCCTCCCAGCTTTCGAAGACGATCGCGTCGCGGTAGAGCCGCGGCAGCGGCGAGAAGTCCTCGATCGTCCCGTTGCCGCCAAGTGTCTCGATCCCGCGCCGCACGACCTGCGTGGCGGTCAGCGACGTGACGAACTTGTTGCCGTTCACGAGG
>DASSXA010000391.1:0-3157 GCA_035704315.1 Gaiellaceae bacterium | reverse complement strand
CGCGGGCGTCAGTTCTGCTGGCGCGGCTTGTACTCGCGCTCGGCCTGGGGCATCCATTCCGCGATCCGCTCGACCCGGTGCTTGTCGCTGGGGTGGTCGCTCGCGAACTCGGGCGGTTCCTTCCCTTTCGACGCGCGCAGCATCCTTTTCCAGAAGGCCTTGGCCTGGTGCGGGTCGTACCCGGCCCGAGCCATGTAGACCAGCCCGATGTGATCCGCCTCGGACTCTTGTCCGCGGCTGAACGGGAGCGACGCTGCCGCGCCGCCGACACCGAGCGCCGCGAGAACGCGGACGTACTGGTGCGGCGTAAATGCCACGCCGCCCGCGAGGATCACCGCGGCGATCTTCGTCAAGTGCTCGCGCTCGATGCGCTCGGCCGCGTGCTCGGCGGTCGCGTGCGCGACCTCATGCCCGAGCACGGTCGCGAGCCCCGCGTCGTTCCTGGTCAGCGGCAGGATGCCGGTGTAGACGACGATCTTGCCGCCGGGCAGGCAGTAGGCGTTGGCCTCGTTCTTGCGGAGCAGCGTCACCTTCCAGACGAAGTCGGGCTTGTCGCGGCCCGCAACCGCCTCGATCCGCTTGGCGACTCGCTGCACCTCCGTGTAGGCAACGCCCGACGAGACGATTCGCCCCTGATATTGGCGAAGCGTCTTGGCGTACTGCTCGCTTCCGAGCTGCATCTGTTGCTTCTCGGTGAGGCCGACGCGCTCGCTGCGGTGGGTGACCGGCGTGGTCTCGTGGCGCGTGAATCCGAAGTACGAGACCGCCACGACCACCACGGCGAGCGCGATCGCAATCAGCGGTCGCGCGACGACCAGGCCGACCGCTCCTTTCCAGAAGCCGCTCATCTTGGGATGCCGTGCTTGCGCGACCAGTCAGAGCGACAAGCGGCGCGCTTCCTCCGTCGGTGGGAACGGTTCCTCACAGTTCGACTTTGCTCGATTTCAACCGTACAGTCCGATACCGCAAGAGGCCGCTCCATCCGGGAGGTCGCGTATTCGACCGGCGACGCGGTCGGGGTGATCGACGGTTGCTCGCCAGCTCAGCGGCCACAGTCGCCTCCGGCGGAATTGTCGATCACTTTCGGCGGTGGACTGTCGCCGATGATGCTCGGTGTTTTCGGCATTGATGTAGCGATACAAGGCGATCTGCGCCCGGCTCCGACACCAGGTTGGTGTGGCGGCGCTGTCGCTCACCGCTATCCGGGGGATATGAGACGCTGGACCGGAGCGACCAAGGAGGGGACGTGGCCGAGTCGCACCATCGCGGCCGAAGCTGGTGGACCATTGCCGCCTTCACCCTGATCATCGCCGTCAACATCGGCGATGGGATCGATGACGGCTTCTCCGTCTGGAACTGGATCCTGATTGCGCTCGGGGTGGTTTTCATTGTCCAAGCCGCCTCCCGCCTGCGGACGTAGGTGCGGCGAGTTTCGCGCGGAGACGGCGCAGCGATGCATCGAATCCGGATATTTGGCACGCACACGCTCCGACCCGCTCCGTCGAGAACATGATTGGTTGCGGCGTTTCGCGACGCGCCGTGCGAGCCGAGCGTACGCTTGGCAGGTGAAGCACGACCAGGCGACGAGGGTCCCGCGCAAGGTCTACGAGGAGGAGTTGCAGCGTCTCCAGGTCGAGCTGGTCAAGATGAAGGAGTGGGTGCGCTCGAGCAGCGAGCGCCTGCTGGTCGTGTTCGAGGGCCGTGACGCCGCGGGCAAGGGCGGCGTAATCAAGCGGATCACCGCGTATCTAAACCCGCGCACAACTCGGATCGTCGCCCTGCCGGCGCCGACCGAGCGCGAGCGTGGCCAGTGGTACTTCCAGCGCTACGTCCCGCACCTGCCGGCCGCGGGCGAGATCGTCCTCTTCGATCGCAGCTGGTACAACCGCGCCGGCGTCGAGGTCGTGATGGGCTTCTGCACCCCGGACGAGTACAGGCGCTTTCTCCAGCAGTGCCCGATCTTCGAGCGCCTGCTCGTCGGGGACGGTATCCGCCTCGTCAAGTACTGGTTCTCGATCTCTGACGAGGAGCAGGAGCGGCGCTTTCGTTCGCGGCTCGAAGATCCGCTGCGCAACTGGAAGCTCTCGCCGATAGACCTCGAGGCGCGCGCCCGCTGGGTCGCGTACTCGAGGGCGAAGGACGAGATGTTCGTGCACACGGACATCGCCGAGGCTCCGTGGCATGTAGTCGAAGGCGACGACAAGCGGCGCGCGCGCCTCAACTGCATCCACCACCTGCTCTCGATCGTGCCCTACGCGGACGTCGTCGAGACGCCGCTCGAACTGCCGGCGCGCCCGCAGGAGAGCGACTACGAGCGTCCGCCGCGGGAGCTCTTCCACTACGTCCCCGACTACACTGCGTCGCTGCTCGGGGAGTCACGCTCCACGCCGTGACGCTCACGACGCTCGCCGCATAACGCTTCTTCGCGCTCGTCCGTGTACACCCACGAACAGGCCGATGTTTCGTTTCAACTAGGGCAACGATGGCGTCTGCTCAGGCGACGACTGCCGCATCATCTTCCCGGACAAGAGGTATCTGACGTGGCAGGTGCGTGCCCTCGGAGGGCCAGCCGCGAGAGCGGCAAAGCGCGGCACATCGACGGCAACCCGTAGATCGGTCCGATACACAGGCCGACATCGCGGTTCGCGTACCGTCCCACCATGTCTCTGTGGCTTGCCCGGCACGGTGAGACGGAGGAGAACGCGGAGGGGCGGATCCTTGGACGGCGCGATCCGCCGCTCAGCCCGGCGGGGGTAACCCAGGCCGAGGCGCTCGCCGGACGCCTGCGGGATGCCGGGGTCGTGGCGGTGTGGACCTCGCCCCTGCGGCGCGCGCGGGAGACGGCGGAGGTCGTGGCGCGGACCCTTGGGGTTGAGCCGATCGTGCTCGATGAGCTCGTCGAATCAGATCGCGGGGACTGGGAGGGCCGGCGGATCGTGGACCTTGCGGACGAGAGCCCCGACCTGCACGCGGCCTTCATCTCGGGTGACCCCTCGTTCCGGTTCCCGGGCGGTGAGTCGATCGCCGAGCAGCGCGCGCGCACAAGGGCGGCGCTCTCAGAAGTCAGGGCCGGGCCGTCGCCGGCGCTCGTGGTCGCACACGCCGGCACAATCCGCGCCGCGCTGGCGGACTCCGGGGCGTCCGTGCCCGCAGAGTC